>REDO01000181.1 GCA_007693435.1 Salinarimonadaceae bacterium
TGTATGTCCACGGTTACCGCGAAACGTTCGAGACGGCGGCCGTCAGCGCGGCCGAACTCGCTGACGGAATCTCTTTCCGGGGCGCGCCGGGAATATTCACCTGGCCGTCCGGCGGCGCGACGCTCGATTACGGCTACGACCGTGAGAGCGCCATGTGGTCGCGCGACGCCTTCGAGGATCTGCTGCTCGCCCTGACCCGGACGCCGAGCGGCGGGCGCGTGCACATCGTCGCCCATTCCATGGGCTCGTTGCTGACGCTGGAGACGTTGCGCATGCTGCGCGGATCGGGCGGCGACTCGGTGATGGCGCGGATCGGCGCCGTCGTGCTGGCCTCGCCCGACGTCGATATCGACCAGTTCGAACAGGCCGTGGAGCGCATGGGCCCTGATGCGGGGAAGATCACCGTGATCTCGTCTTCGCGCGATCGGGCATTGCGCGCTTCGCAGCGTATCGCCGGCGGAGTCCAGCGCGCCGGCGCGGCTGATCGCGATCGTCTCGTCGCGGCGGGCGTGCGTGTCGCCGACGCTTCGGATTTCGGCGGCAGCCTGCTCAACCACGACCTGTTCCTGTCGAACTCCGAAGTGCGCGCCGTCGTCCGGCGGGCGGTCGAGCGGGAAAGCTGAAGCCGCCGGTCGGGACGCTTCAGGTTTCGGCTTCAGTCGCGCGCATCGAGGCTCGCGGCGCGGCGCGGCTGCCCGTCGATGGTGACCCGCGAGGCCTCTATCACGCTCAAGCCAAGCTGCGTGCGTACCTCGATGCGCATCGGCAGCAGCGAGCGGTTCGCCTCGAAGGGGGCGAGCCAGACGCTCATGTCGCGGTTCTCTTCCATGAAACGCACGGCGTCGCGACCGGGACGATGGCCGGCGATGGCCTTGAAGCGGGCGTTGCAGACGATCACGGGGCCGGCGTATCCGGGTTTGTCGATCTGGCGAGTTCCGCCGTAGCTCAGCACGATGTCGAAGCGCGACGCTCCGTCGAAGACCGGGATGGTGCGCTCGCAGTTGCGAGGATTGGTCAATTCGCCGCGCACCGTTGCGGGCATGAGGAAAGCGCTGACCGGATCGACGACGCCCTGCTTGTGCTGGCGCAGTACGGGCACCGTATCCGGGTGCTGGGTAAGCGGTGGTTCGATCTCGACGGCGGCGATGGCGCCGCTGCGAAGGCCCATGCGCACGGTGCGCGAGGCGCGTGAACTGCGCGAATTGACGGCGAAGGCGCGCGGAACGACGCGCGTCCCGGATACCGATCCGCTGGCGCTCGCAGCGCCTCTCCCGCTCATCAGGAGACCGGCGAGCCCGGTCAGCCGCGCCTGGAGGTCGATTTCGTAGGCGCGCCCGTCGAACCGGCTCTTCACGTCGGCGACGCCGACGGAGAAGCCTGCCAACGAGATGTCGTAGACCGCCTCCATCTGAGCTGCGCGCGCCTCGGGAGCGACGACGATTGCGGCGATGGAGCAGATTGCGGCGAAAGCCGCGTTACGCAAGTAATCACTCCGCATGGCGCGGTTGTCCTCGATCGGCGGTGCCGGCGAATCGCCGCGCGGCTGCGAAATGTCCCCGCCCCAAGACTCGGGCAGGAAAGTTAACGCTCTCCTATCCTTGACGCCACCCCTCATCGTCCCTTATACGCTGCGCTCCAATCAGGGACTTTCGGTGTCCGGCCGCCGCGAGCGCGCAAAGCGCGGGTTCGCGGAAAATGCCTCGGCAAGCGGCTACACCGCGACAGACAGGACCAGTACAATGTCACGCCGTTGCGAACTGACCGGCAAAGCCGTGCTGAGCGGCCACCTCGTGAGCCACTCCAACCGCAAGACCAAGCGGAAGTTTCTGCCGAACCTCTGCAACGTCACCCTTCAGTCGGATGCTCTGGGCCGTTCGGTGCGCCTGCGGATCACCGCGCACGCCCTGCGCAGCGTCGAGCATCGCGGCGGCCTCGATTCCTTCCTCGCCAAGGCGAAGGAGGACGAACTGTCGCAGAACGCCCGCGTCCTGAAGCGCGAAATCGAAAAGAAGGCGATCGTCGCCTCCGCCGAGTAAGGCTGCGCGCGCCGTATTGATTGTTCCGGGCGGCCACAGCGGTCGTCCGGTTTTTTCGTTTGTCGTGAGGCCCCCGATGCTCGCCAGTTCGGACCGCTCCGCCTTCCTTGTCGCGATCGCCGCAATGGCCGTGATCGTTGTGGCTTCCAATATTCTCGTCCAGCATCCGGTTCAGGCCTGGGGCCTTCAGGACTATCTGACTTACGGCGCCTTCACCTATCCCTTCGCGTTTCTGGTGACGGATCTCGCCAACCGGCGCTTCGGCCCTCTCGTCGCTCGTCGCGTCGTCTATATCGGCTTCGCGCTTGCCGTCGCGCTCTCGATCTACTTCGCGACGCCGCGCATCGCCATCGCCTCGGGAACCGCTTTTCTCTTCGCCCAACTCATCGACATCCGCATCTTCAACGTGCTGCGCGCACGCGCGTGGTGGGTCGCGCCGCTTGCGTCGTCGATCATCGGCTCCGCCGTGGACACCGCCATCTTCTTTTCCTTCGCCTTCCATTGCGAGCAACTGCCCTGGGGCATGACGATCACGCAGATGCTCGGCGTCGTGGGCATTCCGGACGAATGCATCGCGCTGCCCTGGCGGACCCTCGCGATCGCGGATTACGGCGTGAAGCTGTCGATCGCGGCCGTGGCGCTCATTCCCTATGGCGCGCTCCTGCGCTTCGCCGCGCCCCGCGAGGCCGTCGCCGGGCGCGGCTGAACGCCCCCGCTCAGGCGCCGTCGAGGACGAATTCGAGCAGCAGCGTGCGCTGCAGGATCGAGAAATTGTCGTCCGAGATCATGGTGAGCACGAGTTCGCCCGACGCTGCGCGGTGCGAGGCCAGCCCCTCCATGTTGTCGATCTGGTGCCGCGCGCCGGCCTCGAAGATGACCGGGCCGTCGAGGAGGGCGCCGGGGCGGATCGTCTCGCCGGGGATGCGCCGCACGCGCGCGCCGATGTCGCGGAAGATCCGGTATCGTCGCTCCAGCAGCAACAGGTCGCCGTTCTCCAGAAATTCGATGTCCGTGATGTCGAACCATTCGCTGCGAGCCACCTCGAAGACGCCGTGCCGGTCGCCTTCGACGATGACGCCCTGCGTCGGCGAGTCCGCGCCGGGACGCGAGCGTTCGGCGATGACGACGAGCGCGCCGGCGACGGGGCTCGCGGGCGGCGCGACGGCGAGTCCTTCGGGGCCCTTGTTGCGCGCCCAGGTCCGCATCTCGGGGGGCGCGGGCAGTTCTTCTCCCCGCACCGTAATCCCGCCTTCACGCAGGTCGAAGCGCATCAGCGCGTTCGTGCGCTCGATCGCGACATAGGCGACGCCGTCCGCGACGTCCAGCGCCTCGACGTCGAAATGCTCCGTCATGCCGAGCGGCCTTCCGCGCGCGTCGAGCATGGGCGCCATCGCGGCCGAGTCGAGGCCGGATATCCCCTCGCCGTCGTCGCGGATATCGGCGGAGAACCAGTCGCCGTTATCGCTCACGGCGAGCAGGCTGCCCCCGTCCGGCGAGCGCCAGAGCCCCGAGAAGCCGCCGAAAAACGGGTAGGGGTCGTTGATCTCGACGCCGGAACGGAAGGTGAGGGCGCCGAAGCGCCGCGCCGAATGGTCACGCGCATAGAACCATGGCAGTCGATCGACGCGCGGGGAGATGGGCGTCACGCCGCGGGTCTGCGCCCGCGACGAGCCGCCCAGCAGCGTCGCGGCGACCGCCGTCCCGCCGAAGGCGAGAACGCCCCGACGCGTCAGGCTCATCGGCGCCCTCCGGCGCGGCGACGGGGGGTCGCGCTGGCGGGGATGTCGTCGTCGAAAAGTTCGGCTAGCTTTTCCGTCATCACTCCGCCGAGTTCCTCGGCGTCGACGATGGTGACGGCTCGGCGATAGTATCGCGTCACGTCGTGCCCGATGCCGACGGCGATAAGCTGCACTGGCGAGCGCGTCTCGATCTCCTCGATGACGCGGCGCAGGTGCTTTTCAAGGTAGTTGCCGGCGTTCACCGAGAGCGTCGAATCGTCGACGGGCGCCCCGTCCGAGATGACCATCAGGATGCGCCGCTGTTCGGGGCGGCCGAGCAGACGGTCATGCGCCCAGAGCAGGGCCTCGCCGTCGATGTTCTCCTTGAGGAGCCCCTCGCGCATCATCAGGCCGAGGTTGCGCCGCGCGCGCCGCCATGGCGCGTCAGCGGATTTGTAGATGATGTGGCGCAGATCGTTCAGGCGCCCCGGATTGGCGGGCTTTCCGGCCTGGAGCCACTGCTCGCGGGCCTGCCCGCCCTTCCAGGCGCGGGTGGTGAAGCCGAGGATCTCGACCTTGACGCC
>REDO01000031.1 GCA_007693435.1 Salinarimonadaceae bacterium
CTCCGTGGTAAGCGGACGTTTGCGGCCCCGTAGCTCAGCCGGATAGAGCGGCGGTTTCCTAAACCGTAGGTCACAGGTTCAAGTCCTGTCGGGGTCACCATCGCGCCGGAGGGCCGCCATGGCCGGACCCGTTCCGAAACCTGCCGCCCCCCGCCCGCTCGAGGGGCTCCGGCGATGATCACCCAGCCAAAGCATGTCCGGGAGATGTTCGCGGGCCTCCCCGAGAGCGCGCGGAAGGCCATTGAGAAGCGGGACCAATAGAGACGATGGACATCGGGCGCCTGACCGCCGCCGAACTGCTCGCCCTGCATGCGAAAGTCGCCGAGGAATTGCGCGGGCGAGGCATCGTTCGCAGTTCGAACAACCCTACTGGCGATCTGGCGGAAACTCTGTTCTGTCGGGCGTTCGGCTGGACTCAATCGGGGAATTCCCATCCATCCGCCGATGCAACGGGCGAAGATGGCGTACTCTACCAAATCAAGGGGCGGCGGATCGCTCCACACAACGGATCGCGCCAGCTGAGCGCGATGCGCGGCTTGCCGGATGGCGGCTTCCACTTCCTTGCCGCAGTGCTGTTCAGGCCTGACTACACTGTCCAGCGCGCAGCGATCATCCCGCATGCGCTGGTCCTGGAGAACTCGCGCTACATGGAGCATACGAACAGTTGGAAGTTCCTGTTGCGCGATGTGGCATGGACTTGGCCCGGCGTGGAAGACGTGACTGAGCAGCTTCGGTCAGTCAGCTTCTAGCGAATTGTCCCCGCATAGCCCAAACACCGGCGCCCTTTCCCTCCGGCATACAGAACGGATCGGGGCCGCCACGATATTTTTGCGAATCCGAAGAGCGATCGAGAGCGCGCGAAAATCAGTCCCGGCGTGACCAGAACTGGTCGTTGGCGATCGCCCCGAGGCGCATATAGCCGCAAGCCTCCAGAATCGCCACATGCGAATCGGAGAACGCCTCGATCTGAAGAAAGCAGCGGTTTTCGCGCAAGAGGCGCTCCATGCCCGCAAGCACTCCCGCCTCGCGGCCCTCGACGTCGATCTTGGCGAGGATGCGCGCGCCGGTGAGTGCAACCAGATCGTCGAGGCGGCGCACCGGCACCGTGTAGGAGGCCTCGTCGTCTTCGCCGTCGACGAGCCGGGAGGCGCCGCGATTGCTCGCCGGCCCCTCCGCGAGGCGCGCCTCCCCCGTCTGCGGCCCCAGCGCGAGGGGTTCGACGGCGACGATCTCGTCGAGCCCGTTTCGCGCGATATTGGCGCGCAATTGCGCCTCGTTGCGCCGATCCGGCTCGAAGGCGATGGCGTGCGCCACCGCGCCGTTCCTCGCCAGAATGCAGGCGTAAAGGCCGAAATTGGCCCCGATGTCGAGGAAGAGGTCGGGCTTTTCGCGACGCGCCTCCTCCAGCATGAGGCTCAGTTGCCGGTGGTCATAGGTGTTGAGCGCGACGCCCTTGCCGACGCCGTCAGCGAGGCGGCAGGCGAAGCGCGCGCCGAAATATTCCACGACGAACTCCGCATCGCCATAGCGCAGGCGCAGCCAGCGCTTGCGCAGCGCGCCCCACTGGCGGCGCGCCCAGGAATGGCTTCGTGCGTGACTGCGCGGGATCGAGAAGGTCTTTTGCGGCACGCTCATTCTTCGATCTTCCGGTGGGAGACGACGCACTCGACGGCTTCGTCGAAAGCGGAGGCAAAGGCGTCGATGGTGAAATGCGCCTCGAATCGCGTCCGCCCCCGCGCGCCGAGGTCCTCGCGAAGGGCCTCATCGGCGATGAGACGGCGCAAAGCCTGCGCGATCTCATCGTGGTCCCCGCGCGCGAGCGGATACGCGCAGTCGCCGATCACCTCGTCGAGCCCTCCGGCGCGCGTCGATATCAGCGCCAGACCGGCCGCGAAGGCCTCGATCGCGACGCGCCCGAAACCCTCGCTGCGCGAGGCGACGACGGCGATGCGCCCGCGCAGCAGAACGTCGCGCATCCGCTCGAAGGGCAGCGCGCCCTCCCAGGAGATGGCGGGGCAGGCGGCGATCGCGGCCTCGAAGGCGCGGGCATAGGCCGGATCCCGGCTCGCGGGGCCGACGAAGCGGGCGCGCCAGCCGGGATGTTCGGGCAGAACATCGGCGAGCGCCAGGGCGATGTCGAGCGAGCGCTTCTCGGGTTCGACGCGCCCTACGCAGACGATTTCGTCGGCGCGCTCCCCGTCCAGGCGCCACTGCGCGGGATCGACCCCGTTGGGGACGACGAAGGAGGTGGCGACGACGTCCGGATAGAGCGCGGCGAAGGCGTCGCGCGCGGCGCGGCTCACGAAGATCAGCCCCGCGAGCCGGTCATGCCGGCGCGCCTTGAGCCAGCGGCGCAGCCCGCCGAGGATGCGCGGCATGCCGTGCATGTAGAGGAGCGTCGGCACATCGGGCAGGCGTGCGGCGATTCCCGCCGCCGTCGGCAGGTGCTGGTGCGTCACGATCAGGTCGGGGGCGAGATCGCGCGCGATTCCTGCGATCTCGCGCGCGCGGCCGAAGGTCGTGCGGGCGCGGAACGTGGCCACGGGAACGTCGTCGAACAGCCCCGGCCCGTGCTCGCAGATCACGCTCATGCCGGCGCGGTGGCGGGAATGCAGGGCGGCGTCGCGGGCGCAGAGATCGATCGAGGTCGCTCCTTGCGGGCCGTAGCGCATGTTTCGGGGCAGGACGACGGCGATGCGCATGAAGGCTCCCGACGGGAGGCCGGCGGACCGCCGCCTCCCGAGGATCGCTGAGGAACCGCTCGGGGTTAGGGCAAATCACGCCGCGACTCAAGCGGTGCGGACGCGCCGTTCACGCGACGCGCGAAAGCGTCGTCAGGAAGGACAGCGCGAGACAGGCTGCGGAGGCGCTCGCGACCCATAGCCCTTTTTCGCGCAGCTGGCGCTGCATGGCCGGCACGATCAGGCGGCGGGCGATGGCTTCGGGCGGGCGCTCGTCGTCGTCGAGCATGATCCAGACTTCGCTCTCGCGGATTCGCCGCTTGTGCGGATAGATGCTGGCCCTCAACTCCATCACCCCCGCGAGAATCAAAAAGCCTAGCCCTCCCACCTGAAGCGCGAGCGCGGGATCGAAGGCGAGGGAGAACATGGAGAGGGCGATCGCCAGCGACGCGAAGCCTGTCGCGCGCAGGACGCTCAAAGCCGCCAGCTTGCTGATTCGATCCATGGGCCGCGCTCCGCACGTGTCGCCCTATGGAAAGAAATGGCGTCGCCGCGCCGCCCGTCAAGCGGCGGCGATCAGGATCCAGAGCAGGATGAAGAGCGGCGGCAGGCCCATCACGATATCCCCGAAGAGGAAGACCTTCAGGAAATACATGAGGAACGCGACGTAGAGAGAGGCTGCGAAGGGCAGGAGGAAACCGGGCGTGATGGGCGCGAAAAGCGCCAGCAGCGGATCCGTGATCTTGCGCATCACCGTGAAGAAGGCGATGTCGCGATCGACCCCGATGAAGAAGTCGAGCACGCCGCGCGAGAAGAGCAGGGCCGCCAGCGCCGAGAGCGCGTAGGAACCGCCGGAATAGGTCGCCGCGACCGGCGAGTGTCCGCCGAAGGCGAAAGCGCCGACGCCGAGGATGAAGGTGATGCAGAGTACGAGGACGCCGCGCAGCGGGCTCGCGTTGATCGGATCGGTCGACGCCACCTCTTGCTCCTTTCGGGATCGCCTCGCGATCCTCACCAAGCCGTCTCGCCAGAGCGCTGCAAAAAATCGGGGCGCCGCAGCGCCCCGCCAGTCCCGGACGCGCGGAGCCCAAGGAGCCCCGCGCGTCGATGATGAGCCTATCAGGCCGTCTGTTCAATCATCGTGCCGCCCGAGGGCATACGAAGGTTGTTGACGAATTCCTGCATCTCCTCGCTGGGCTCCGGGGTCATGAGCGAGACCACGTAGGTCACCGCGAAGGCCACGGGAATGCCGAAGATGCCCGACGAGATGCTCTTGACGCCGAACCAGGCGCCCTCGCCCCAGGGCTCGCCGATGAACAGGCCGTATTTCGAGCCGAGCAGGTAGACCATCGTGACGCCGAAGCCGGCGATCATGCCCGAAATGGCGCCTGCGTTGGTCGTTCGGCTCCACCAGACGCCCATCACGAGCGGGGCGAAGAGGCCCGCGCCTGCGATCGAGAAGGCCCATGCGACCATCGACAGGATGTCGGAGGGCTTCGTCTGCGCCAGCAGCGCCGCCGCGACCGCCACGATGACCAGCAGCACCTTCGCGATGGTGAGGCGGGTCTTGGTGTCGGCCTGGGGGTTGATCATCTTGTAGTAGATGTCGTGGCTGAGCGCGTTGGCGATGGCGAGCAGCAGACCGTCGGCGGTCGAGAGCGCCGCGGCGAAGCCGCCCGCCCCGACGAGACCGACGACCCAGATGGGCATTCCGGCGATCGAGGGCGTGGAGAGAACGATCATGTCGTTGTTCAGGCGCAACTCGCCATAAGGGAAGCCCCCGACATGCCCTTTCGCTTCACAGGCCGCCTGGATCGCCATGACCGACTCGGCCTTGATGCCGCAGATGGTGACGAGCTGGTGGCCCTGGATGGCGCCCCATTCGATCATCCATGCGGGGATGGCCGTATAGGGAAGCAGGTAATCCGGACTGTTCACGAACAGGTCCATCAGATTGTATTTCGAGAACGCCGCGTAGGCCGGGGCGGTGAAGTACAGCAGGAAGATGAAGAACAGCGACCAGCCGACCGACTTGCGCGCCTCGCGGACCGTGGGGGTCGTGAAGAAGCGCATCAGGATGTGCGGCAGGGAGGCCGTGCCGACCATCAGGCAGAAGATCAGGAAGAAGTAGTCCATCGGCGACATGTTCGTGAACGGCGCGACGTGGGACTGCGCGACCCCGAGCAATTGCTCGTAGGCCCCGATGTCGCTGAGAACCGTGCCGTACATCAGTTGCGGGATGGGGACGCCCGTGCGGACCGTGGACATCCAGATGGCCGGGAGCAGATAGGCGACGATCAGCACGATGTACTGGGCCACCTGCGTCCAGGTCACCGCGCGCATGCCGCCGAGCATCGAGCACACCAGGATGCCGGCGAGACCGGCGAACACGGCGTAGTTGAAGTCGATGCCGAGGAACTGCGAGGCGATGATGCCCGACGCGTAGATCTGCGCCGTCACGTAGGTGAAGGAGCAGGCGAACAGCACGAGGATGCCGACGAAGCGCGCCGTGTTGCCGCCGTAACGGGTGCCGAGGAAGTCGGGAACCGTGTAGGCGCCGAACTTGCGCAGATACGGCGCGAGAAGCACCGCGACGAGCACGTAGCCGCCCGTCCAGCCGAGCACGAAGGCGAGACCGTCATAGCCGAGCACGAAGAGCGTGCCGGCCATGCCGACGAAGCTTGCGCCCGACATCCAGTCGGCGCCCGTCGCCATGCCGTTGTAGATCGCCGGGACGCGCCGGCCTGCGACGTAATATTCAGATACCGCGCTCGTGCGCGACATGATGCCGATGAAGGCGTAGATGCCGATCGTGGCGCCCATATAGGCCCACAAAATCACGCGGTCGGGCACGCCGAGCGCGGTGAAGATCATCATCAGGACGACGAAGCCGGCGAAGCCGCCGACGTATATCCCGTAGACTTTGCCGAGGTTGTCGACGAAGTCGCCTTTCATTGAAGCCGCCATGTCAACCTCCCGCTCAGTCTTCGGCGACGCCGAACTCCTCATCGATCTGGTTCTGCTTGGAACAGAACCAGAAGATCAGAAGCACGAAGATGATCAGGGAACCCTGAGCCGCCATGTAGTACCCCAGCGGAAAGCCGAAGAGGACGAGAGCGTTCATGGGAATAGCGAAGAAGTGGATGAAGAAGCTGAAAAACGCCCACACTCCGAGTGTGGTGAACATCAGATTCCGTGTTTTAGCCCAGTGAGCGCGCCCGACTTCAGGCGTTATCTGCTTTGCCATTGAAGACCTCCCTAGGAAACAGGGAGAAGTGTTCGCATCACCGGCGGGCGACGACGTTATCCTCCCCAGGAAACCCTTTCGCTCGACGCTCTGAATGGCGTCTTCGACGATTAGATGACGCCCGATTCGCTATACAAGGACGGTCGAGCGTAGTATTCGTCTTCCAAAGGCTTCTGAGCGTCAATGCTACGTTAGGCGGATGATTCGATGAGCGGTGCGATGACGAGGACATCCCGAGAATCCGTGCGCGGCCTGGGCCAGGAGGGGGCGCAAGAGGGGCCGCAAGAGGGCGCCAAGGAGGGCGCCAAGGAGGGCGGGCCACTCGCGCGCTTCATCGAGGCGGCGCGCCGGCGCGTGGCCGAGACGCTGACGGGCGTCGAGCGAACCCGCGCCACGGACTGGGACGGCCTCGCCGAGGCTATCCGCTCCGGCGCCGCCTATCTCGCGCAGGGCTCGGTCTATTCCTATCTGAGGGCGCGCACGGGCATGGCCGGCCCCCGGCTCTTCCAGGACGAGGGCTTCGCTTTCGCGCTCGACATCTGCAAATGGGAGGGCTTCGCCTGCGCCGCGCAGGATCTCATCCTGATCCTAGAAGGCGACCTGCGCGCCATGGATCTCGGTCCTCGCGATAGGCTTGAGGAATCCCTCGTCGCGCTCTACGAGGCCGCGCTGGCGCGCGAGCCCGCGCCGGCTCACCGGGCGAAGCAGGGCTGGAGCGACGTGATCGCCGAATTCCGGCTGAGACTCGCCGACGCCCTCGCCGCGCCTCCCCGCAAGGCCGAGGATATCAGCGCGGCGACGGCGCGCCGCCTGATGCAGCACGCTCCCGTCGAGGAGGCGATCCGCGTCTCGGATATCGGGATGGTTCTCAACAACGTCGGCTTCCGCTTCGTCGACTACAAGCGGCGCATGCGCGAGGACATCGACTATCCCGCCATCGCCGCAGCCATCGCGGCGCGGGCCTCGGACGCGCCGTGAGCGCGAGGGCCGTAGCGGCTGGCGGGCTGCTCGCCGATCGCCGGTTCGTCGCGCTGGACCTCGAGACGACCGGCCTCGACATACGCCGCGACCGCGTGGTGCAGATCGGCGCCGTACGCATGGACGGCTTCGCGCTATCCCCCGACCCGCCCTTGCTGCGCCTCGTCGATCCCGGCCTGCCCATTCCGCCGCTCGCCACGCGCATCCACGGAATCTCGGATTCCGACGTCGCCGGCGCCGCGACGATCGCGGAGGCGCTCGCCGAACTCGCCGATTTCATCGGCGACGCGGTGGTGATCGGCCATTCCATCGCGTTCGATCTCGCGATCCTGCGCTTCGAGGCGGCGCGGACGCAAGTTTCCTGGCGGGAGCCGCGCAGCCTCGATATCGGGCTGGTGGCCGCAGGGCTCGACCGGATGCTGGCCGAACCCTCACTCGAGGATCTCGCCGCCGTCGCAGGCGTCGTGATCGAGGGCCGGCATACGGCTTTGGGCGACGCGCGCGCCTGCGCGGAGGTTTTTGCGGCCCTCGGGCCGGGCTGGGCCCGATCGGGGCTGCGCTCCCTCGCCCAGGCCGAAGCCGCGGCGCGGCGCCCGCGCGACCTCATCGCCCGGCAGGAGAAGGCCGGCTGGTTCGACAGACCCGGCGGCAAGCCGGATTTCACTGACGGCGCCATCCGGCTGGGGGCCAGCCGCGCCATTGACGGGTTTCTCTATCGGCATCGGCTCGAGGAGGTGATGTCCTCCCCCGCCATATCGATCGACGCCGGGCTGAGCCTCGGCGAGGCCGCCGCGCGGATGACGAAGGCCGGGATCGGCTGCCTGCTCGTGGAGCCGCTTGAGGCGGGACGCGCGGGCATCGTCACCGAACGCGACGTCCTGCGCGCGATGGGCGAAAGAGGCGCGCATGCGGCCGGGCTTGAAGTCGCGGCGGTGATGACCAAACCCGTCATCGCCGCGCCCCAGGATACGCTTTTGTATCGCGCGCTCGGAATCATGGCGAGGCGTAACCTGCGCTATCTGCCCGTGACGGATTCGACCGGGGCGATTTCAGGGATATTCACCCTGCGCACGCTGCTGCGCGAACGCGCGCTCGCCTCGCTGACGGTGGGGGACGAGATCGCGCAGGCGCGCGGAGCCGAGGAACTCGCCTCTGCGCAGGCCGCGCTCGCGCCGCTCGCGGCCTCCCTCCTCGCCGACGGCATGGATTCGACCGGCGTCGCGGCGGTGATCTCCGCCGAAAGCCGCGCCATGGCGGCGCGCGCGGCCGAACTCGCCCAGGCCGAACTCGAGGCGCAGGGCCACGGACCCGCGCCCGCCCGCTGGTGTCTCCTCGTGCTGGGCTCGGGCGGGCGCGGCGAAAGCCTGCTCGCGCCCGACCAGGACAACGCGCTCGTCGTGGAGGATTCCTACGAGGGCGATCTCGATGAGCCACAGGATTGGTTCGCGGCGTTCGGCGCGAGGATCAACGACATCCTCGACCGGGCGGGCGTGCCCCTGTGCAAGGGCGGGGTCATGGCGCGCAACCGCGCCTTCCGCCGGCGACTTTCCGAATGGACGGCGCAGCTCGACGCCTGGGCCGCGCGGCCGGAGCCGGAAGCGCTGCTCAACGTAGACATCTTCTACGATTTCGTCACGGCGGCGGCGGGCGGCGGAGCGGGCGCGGAGAAGCTCGCCGCCGCCCTGCGCGACCATGCCACGGCGACCGGTCGCGAGGCGACGGGCCTGACGCGCTTCCTCGCCGAACAGGCGATCTCGCGCCGCGCGCCGCTCACCCTGTTCGGGCGGGTGCGCACGGACGACAGGGGCCGCGTCGATCTGAAAGCAGGCGCCCTGTTCCCGATCGTGGCCGGCGCGCGCGCCATGGCCTTGCGCCACGGCGTCGCCGCGACGGCGACGGCCGCGCGGCTGCGAGAGGCCACGCGCCTCGCCGGCGCCGGAGAGGCCGACGCGCGCATGCTCACCGACATCCACGCCTTCATCGCCCGCCTCGTGCTCGCCCAGCAGATCGCCGACCTCGCGGCGGGCCGGAACGCCTCGAACCGCGTCGCGCTCGCAAGCCTCGACCCGGTCGATCGCGACCGCCTGCGCGACGCGCTCACCCATGTCGATGTCGTCGGCGAAACGACGCGCGCAGTGCTGGCCGCGGAAGGGATCGCGTGAGGGGGGCCGGGCGGCTGGAGCGGGCGATCGGGATCGAACCGACGACATTCAGCTTGGGAAGCTGACGTTCTACCACTGAACTACGCCCGCAATGGCACTATCCATAGCCGCGCGGCGGGGGGCGGGGCAAGAGGGATTTCCGAAAGCGACGCCGCCGTCAGCCGCAGGAGCGTCAACCCGCCTCAAGCCGCCGTCGCCTGTACGATCCGGTTGCGCCCGCTGCGCTTGGCTTCGTAGAGTCTGTCATCGACGGCGCGCATGAGGGCGTCAAAGGTGTCGGGGCTATGGTCGGAATGGCACAGGCCGGCGCTGACGGTCAGCGTCAGACGCTTGTCCCCGAATACGATCGCGTGCGCCGCGACCGCCGCGCGGATGCGCTCGATCGCGGCGGCGGCGTCGTCCATCGACAAGTCGTCGATGATGACGGCGAATTCCTCGCCGCCGACGCGGGCGAGGATATCGCCGGGGCGCAACGCCCGCCGGCAGGTGTCTGCGCAGGCGCGCAGCGCCGCGTCACCCGCCGCATGGCCGTATAGATCGTTGATGCGCTTGAAATGGTCGATGTCGAGCAGGGCGACGGCGAAGCGGCCCTCGCGGCGCGCGATGCGCTCTCGCGCGGCCGCCTCGAAGGCGCCCCGGTTCATGAGTCCGGTCAGCGAATCATGCGTGGCGACGTGGCGAAGCCGCGCCGCTCCGCGCTCATAGGCCAGCGACAGCGCGAAGGCGCCGCTGCCGGCCACATGGAAAATCGCGATCATGAGGTGGACGACCAGCATCTCCTGCTGCTGCAGCCGCCCGTCCTCGATGCGCATCCCGTCGAAAAACGTCACCTGCACGGCGCGAAACAGGAACGACAGGGCCACCACCCCATAGGCGGCGATCAGCACGTAGCGCGAGGGGAGCCGGTCGGCCCGGTCGCGCCAGAACTCGAAGGCGACGACGCCCGCGAGCGCTCCGAGCGTGATCGTGGAGACCATGAAAACATTGGCCGGGTCGCCTGCAAACACCGGCGCGGCGCCAAGGACGACGAAAGCCGATACCGGCACAAGAACGACCGCCGCCGGCGCGGCTCTGCCCGAAAATTGCCGCGCCGCCAGCAAGCGCAGCGAAAAGCCCAGCACCAGCAGAAGGTTGGGCAGCGTCGCGACCATGAGCGGCGGAAAGTGGCGTTCGAAGATGAAGATGACGATCGCACTCGCGATCAGCAAATTCGCCAGACACCATGAGCGCCAGTAGGTCTCGCCGCCTTCGCGGCGGCCCGCGAGATAGAAGGCGCCCGCCATCACGACCAGGATCATGGCGATGGCGGCGAGTTGCGATATCGCGATTGGCCCCATACGCTCACTCCCGGCCCCGTCATGGGGCTCGATGGAATACAGTACGCGATGTTTGACGATAGCGTCAGCCGGCGTGGTTAACGCTTCGTTTCACTCGCCCGCCTTCCGTAATCCGAGCCGCGTCAGAACCGCTTCCGGGGAGGCGTAGGGCTCCTGGCGCTCGACGCTCCAGTAGCGCAGGCGGTCGAGGGGGATGGCGTGGCCGGTGACGGCGCAGCGCACGAAGCGGCCGGGAGAGACGACGCGGACCGAGGCGTCGAGATATTCGAGCTTGGCTTCCTCGCCGAATTTTTCCTGCCGGTTCAACATGCGTTTTCTCCCTCGCCGCATGGATAGGCGAGGCGCGGGGCGCGTTCAAGCGGCGGATCACGGATCGAACAATGTGCCCTGTCCGGCGACGGCTTCGCCGGAGGTCTTGCGCGGGCGCCTTACCGGGCGGGAGGGAGCGTCGCGCCCGGCCGATGTCTCCGGCTCTTCGCCGCCGCCCTCGATCCTTGCGCCGATCGCGCCGTCGCGAAAACGCAAACTCACCCGCTCGCCCGCCGACAGGGCCGCGCGGTCGCGCACCGGCGCGCCTGCGGCGTCGAGAACGATGGCGAAGCCGCGCGACAACGTGGCCTCGTGGCTGAGCGCGTGGGCCTGCCGCGCGAGCACGTCCAGCCGCGCGCGCCGTTCGCGCAAACCCGCCTCGAAGACGAAGACGAGGCGTCCGCCGAGATCGGTCAGGCGCGGCCGCGCGCGGGCGGCGAGCGTCGCGAGCGCGTTGCGCGGGCGCTCCCCGATGGCGTCGAGTCGGGATCGGGCGCGGGCGACGGCGATGCGGGGCGAGGCGCGCTCCAGCCGTCTCGCGGCTTGCGAGAGCTTCGTCTCCGAGACCCGCGCGGCGGCGCGCAGGGCCGCGGGCAGACGCGCGGCGGCGAGGTCGAGGCGCTGGCGCTTGGCCGCGAGGATGGCGTCGGGCGTCGGCAGCGCCCGCGCGGCCGAGCGCAGATCGGCGCGCAGCCGCTCCATCCGCCGCGCCATCGCCTCCTCGCGCCTTCGCGCGAGGTCGTTGACGGTCGCGACGAGCTCCGAGCGCACGGGAACGGCGATCTCGGCGGCGCCGGTCGGAGTCGGCGCGCGCATGTCGGCGGCGAAATCGACGAGCGTCCAGTCGGTCTCGTGCCCCACCGCCGAGATCACGGGAATGACGCTCTCGGCCACCGCTCGCACGAGATCCTCGTCGTTGAAGCCCCACAGATCCTCGATCGAGCCGCCCCCGCGCGCGACGATGATCACGTCCGGGCGCGGGATCGGCCCTGCGGGCCCGAAAGCGTTGAAGCCGCGCACGCCCGCCGCCACCTCCCGCCCGCTCGTCTCCCCCTGCACGCGCGCCGGCCAGACGAGCACGCGCCGGGGAAAGCGGTCCTCGAGCCGGTGCAGGATGTCGCGGATCACCGCGCCCGTCGGCGAGGTGACGACGCCGATGACGCGCGGCAGATAGGGCAGGGCTCGCTTGCGCTCGGCGGCGAACAGACCCTCCGCAGCGAGCTTGCGCTTGCGCTCCTCGACGAGCGCCATGAGCGCGCCGATTCCCGCCGGCTCGATCGAATCGATGACGATCTGGTAGCTCGATTTGCCGGCGAAGGTCGTGATCTTGCCCGTGGCGACGACTTCGAGCCCCTCCTGCGGCTTGACCCGCAGTCGGCCGTAGGTCCCGCGCCAGATGATGGCGTCGATGCGCGCGTTCTCGTCCTTGAGCGAGAAATAGCAGTGCCCGGAAGAGTGCGGACCCCGGAAGCCGGAGATCTCGCCGCGCAGGCGCACATAGCCGAACGCGTCCTCGATCGTGCGACGCAGCGCCCCCGACAATTCGGAGACGGTGAATTCGGCGGCGTTGGAAGGCTGGTCGATCATCAGAGCGACATTAGGACGGCAAGCGCCGGTTGGGGAGAGCCGATGCGGTCGCCGGGAGGGTTTCCACCGGAGCGCGAACCGGCGATCAGGTCTGTGGATAACGTGGATATCGGGGAGTATGCGAAAAAGACACGCCGGGGTCATCGCCATGTCGACGACGCCGACGAATCGTTTAACCGGGCGCGGGAAAGATCGGGGGCGACAACGTATCCGGCCGAGGGATCAGGCCGAAAGTACGGAGGCGATCCGTGAGCGCGCATTACATCCATTGCAGCGATGGCGTCGATCTCGTGATCGACCGCGTACCGCGTCGTTTCCGGCGCCTGGGCGAGGCGGTAGAGGCCGCGCGCCGCCGCGCCCGGGAACTGATGGCGACGATCCCGGGACATCCCGACTGGGCCGGCTGGTCGGCTTACGTCTATGACGACGCGGGCGAGGTCGCGCAGGTGTCTTTCGCAACTGTCCTGAGAGAGGACGCTCTCAAAAGACGCATTCCTCGAAGGCCGGTTCGACCGAGCCTTTCCATCGTCCGTGATACAGGGCGAGAAGCTCCTGCGCGCGCGTCGTTCCCCGGGCGACGATCTCTTCGAGGGGATCGAGGAAACGTGCTTCGTCTCGTCCCCGAGAGTCCCTGATCGCGCGGGCGGAGAGCCCGCGCCGGGCGAGGCGCAGCGTCTCCCGGGCGATCTCGCGCACGCTGCGTCCGGCGATGCGCGCGTCGAGGCCTTGCGCGGGAACAGCGTCGCGCAGCGCCTGACGCTCCTGCGCGCTCCAGCCCTTCACGAGATCCCAGGCGGCGTCCAGCGTCGGCTGATCGTAGAGGATCCCCGCCCAGTAGGCCGGCAGCGCCATGAGATGCGAACGCGGGCCGGCGTCAGCGCCCCGCATTTCGAGGAAGCGCTTGACGCGCACCTCGGGGAAGACGGTCGAGACGTGGTTCGCCCAGTCCGAACGGCTGGCGCGCACTCCCGGCAACTGCGATAGGCGACCTTCCATCAATTCGCGGAAGCTCTCGCCCGCCACGTCGTGATACAGCCCGTCGCGCATGACGAAATACATCGGCACGTCGAGCAGCCAGTCGACGTAGCGCTCGTAGCCGAATCCGTCCTCGAAGGCGCAGGGCGTCATCCCCGTGCGGTCCGGATCGGTGTCCGTCCAGATCTGCGAGCGCATGGACTGGAAGCCGTTGGGCTTGCCGTCCGTGAAGGGCGAATTGGCGAAGAGCGCGGTGGCGATCGGCTGGAGCGCCAGCGAAACCCGCAGCTTGCGCACCATGTCCGCCTCGCTGGCGAAGTCGAGATTCACCTGCACCGTCGCCGTGCGCAACATCATGTCGAGGCCGAGCGAGCCGACTTTCGGCATGTAGCCCATCATGATCCGGTAGCGGCTTTTCGGCATGACGGGCGACTGCTCACGCGTCCAGAGCGGGCTCATGCCGAGATCGAGGAAGCCGATCCCCAGCGGCCCCGCCACCTTGGCGGCGGCGTCGAGATGCGCGTCGAGTTCGATGAGCGTCTCGTGCATGTCGGAGACGAGCCCGCCCGACAACTCGAACTGGCCGCCGGGCTCAAGCGAGATCGCGCCTCCGCCCTCGCCCTCGAACAATCCGATCAGATTGCCGGAATCGGTGAGCGGCTCCCAGCCGGTCTCGTGGCGAAGGCCTTCAAGAAGCGCGCGGATCCCGCGTTCCCCGGCATAGGGAACGGGCGAAGCGTCGGCGCGGTAGAAGGGGATTTTCTCGTGTTCCGTGCCGATCCGCCATTGCGGCTTGGGTTTCTCCCCGGCGGCGACCCAGGCGACGAGCTCGTCGCGCGATTCGAGCGGCGTCGCGTCTGATACGTCTCGGGCCATTCTTCGTTCTTTCTTCCGGCGCGGCGCCTGCCTGCCTTGCTAGATAGGCGCGCCGGGCGATCCGGGCAATCACGCAGCCGAGCGTTTTTTCCCATCCCGGAACGCGTAGCGACAATGCCGGCGCCGCCATTCAGACGGGCCAGTCCTCCAGCCTGTAGGCGCTGTCCCAGAACAGGTATTCCAGCTGCGAGGCGCGGGTATAGGCGAAGTGCATCCGCTCGATCAGGCCGGGCGCGGCGCCGGTAGCCGCCTCGTCCGTCGCGACGATCACCTGCCGCACCGCCTCGTGGAACTCCTCGCCGGCATAGGTGTCGATCCAGGCCCGGTATGGATTGTCGGGCGCCGCGCGGGCGTGGATGTCGCGCCCGATCTCGGCGTAGATCCAGAAGCAGGGCAGGAGCGCCGCGAGGACGACTTCGTAGGGCTCGCCCCAGGCGGTCGCCATCAGATAGGAGACGTAATGGCTGCATCCCGGCGAGACCGGTGTCGCCTCGAATTGCTCCTGCGTGATCCCGAAATCCTCGAAGAACGAGCCGTGCAGCGACCGCTCGACGATGATCGCGACTTCCGCCCCTTTCGCGAACTGCACGATCCGGTCGGGATGCGGCGCCTTCGCCGCGGCGATGGCGAGCGCGCGACCGAAGCCGATGAGATAATGCGCGTCCTGCACCACGTATTGCGTGAAGCGCGCGCGAGAGAGCGTTCCCGCCGCCAGCTCCATGTTGAACGGCATGGCGCGGATCGTCTCGTAGAGCGCGAGATTGCGCGTCCAGGCTTGCGTGGAGAAATCGCCCTCGCGCATGGGGGAAAGCGGGGCGGTCGCCAGGTTCGTCGTCGAAATCGTCATCAAAAGCGGCCCTCTGATAAGGCGAATCGAAAAAACGCGCCTTCAGATGGCCTCTTCGACGGCTTTTCCGCAAGCCTGCGTGTCCGCGTTTCCGCCCAGATCGCGCGTGCGCAGGGTCTTCTCCGCGAGCACCCGCTCGATTGCAGCGACGATTTCCTCCGCCGCGTCGCGTTCCCCGAGATGGTCGAGCATCATCGCTCCCGACCAGATCTGGCCGATCGGATTGGCGATCCCCTGCCCCGCGATGTCGGGCGCCGAGCCGTGGACGGGTTCGAACAGCGAGGGAAAATCGCCCTCCGGGTTGATGTTGCCGGACGGCGCGATGCCGATCGTCCCCGTACAGGCCGGGCCGAGATCGGAGAGGATGTCGCCGAACAGGTTGGAGGCCACCACCACGTCGAACCAGTCCGGATGCAGTACGAAATGCGCGGTGAGGATGTCGATGTGGAACTTATCGACGTCGATTTCGGGATAGTTTTTCGCCATCGCCTCGACCCGCTCGTCCCAGTAGGGCATCGTGATCGCGACGCCGTTCGACTTAGTCGCCGAGGTCAGGCGCCTGCGCGGGCGCCGGCTCGCCAGTTCGAAGGCGTAGCGCAGCACCCGGTCGACGCCGATGCGCGTCATCACCGTCTCCTGGATCACGAGCTCGCGATCGGTGCCCGGGAACATCCGGCCGCCGATCGAGGTGTATTCACCCTCCGTGTTCTCGCGCACGACGAAGAAGTCGATGTCGCCGGGCTCGCGGCCGGCGAGCGGCGTGGGGACGCCCGGCATCAGACGCACGGGGCGAAGGTTCACGTATTGGTCGAATTCCCGCCGGAACAGCAGCAGCGAGCCCCAGAGCGAGATGTGATCCGGAACCGTGTCGGGCCAGCCGACCGCTCCGAAGAAGATCGCGTCATGGCCGCCGATATCGGATTTCCAGTCCTCCGGCATCATCCGGCCATGCTTCGCGTAATAGTCGCAGGAGGCGAAGTCGAACCAGTCGAGCTCCAGCGCGAAGCCGTGGCGTTTGGCCGCCTTCTCGAGGATGCGCACGCCCTCGGGCACGACCTCCTTGCCGATCCCGTCGCCCGGGATCACCGCGATCCGATAGGTTCTCGTCATTCGTAATCTCCCGCCCGCCGGGTCCGCGCGGCGGTCCGGTCGCATCCTGTATACGATAGGCGGCGGCGCGGCGCGACGCCCTGACTCGCAGAGGGGAATTGGCGCTCGGATCGGGACGGGCGGGCTTCGAGGCGCGGGACCGATCAGCGGTCCAGGCGCGGCGCGGTGCTCACTTCCGTGCGCACATACCCCGAAGTCGTGACGGTGCAGGCGGTCAGCGCGAGCGCGGCGACGACGACCAGAACCAGACGGGCGAGGCGGGGCGTGATCACGGCGTCCTCCCGGCTTCGTCGAACCTGATCGCGCGACTGGAGAGACCGGATGGTACAGCTGGGTGGGCTCGAACCACCGACCTTCGGAGCCACAATCCGACGCTCTAACCTAACTGAGCTACAGCTGCACATGAGGTCGGCGCGCCGACCCCGTCGCCCGTGGGCAACCGGGTAAATGACGCATCCGGGGGATTTTCGCAAGCCCCCCGGATAAGGTTCTTGAACGCGTTCAGCGGCCGTCGAAAGCGGAGCGGATCGGTTGCGCGGTTTCGTCGGCCACGCGGCGCGCGGTCTCCGCGATCGTCTTGAGTTGCGCTGCGGACGTCTCATAGGCCTGCCGCACGCCGCTCGTCTGCGCCTTGACGGCTTCCGACATCGTCGGAGCCGCGATCGTCGAGCGCCAGATCCCCAGAGCGGCGTCGCTCTGGACGCGGATCAGGTCGAGCCATTGCGCGTTGAGCGCGACGAACCCCTTCGCGGCGGCGTCGGCGCTCTTGGCGCAGGCGCCCTGCATCGTCTCGCGGTTGTCCTGCGCCTGGGCATAGGCGCGGCGCGCGTTCTCGACGCCGATATCGAGCGCGGCGCGCAGCGGCGCGGTGACGGCTTCCCCCTTCGGCAGAAGCGTGAATACCGCCTCGGGCGCCGGCTTCGTCGATACCGGCTTTGACGCCGCCTTGGCCGCGACAGGCTTGTCCGCAGCGGGCTTCGCGGCGACGAGTTTCGCGGGGGCTGGCTTGGCCGCCGCCTTGAGGGCGGCTTTCGACGCGCGCGCGGATTTGGCGGGAGCTGCGACGGGCCGAGCCGGCTTCGTCTCGACGGCCTGCTTGGCCGCGGGCTTTGCGTCGGCGGGCTTCGTCGGGGCGGTCTTCGCCGGGACGGTCTTGGCGGCCGTGGGGGAAGCGGCATTGGGGGAAGCGGTCTTGGGGGAAGCGGTCTTGGCTACGGCCGGTTTCGATGCGACCGGCGCGAGAGCGGCTTTCGGAGCCTCGGCTTTCGGAGCTGGCGCTTTGGAAGTCTCGACCTTGGGGGTCTCGACTTTGGCGGCCTCGGGCGGCAGCGGCGCGAATTTGACCGGCGCCGGTTGCGCCTTCGCGGCGGGGGCCGGGGACGCGACGACCGGTGTTGCGGCCGGAGCGGCCTTGATTTCAGTCGCCGGCTTCGGCGCGCCGGTCTGCGCGGGTTTCGTGTCGGTCACCATATTCTCCATCAGGAATCAAGCGCTGCGCGCCGGCGGCCGGTCGATCCGGCCGCCGGCGATCGCTGCGCGGCTTCATTTTTTCGGCGTGGCGGCCTTGGTGGCTTCCTTGGCCGCCTCGGTCACGCCCGCCTGGGCGGCGGCGCCGAACTCGCTCATCTGCTTGCGCATTTCCTCGAACTGCGACTGCATGAACTCGCTCTGAAGGCGCATCGCCTCCGTCGGATCCTTGGCGCGGACCAGCTTCTGGGCATGGTCGAAGGCGGCCTGAAGGTTCTTCTCGGCATAGGAGAAGCTCTTGGCGCGCATGTCCTTCATGCTGGCGCCGGCCGTCGAGGCGGAGCCGTCAAGGGTGTCGAAGGCCTTGCCCGCGGCGGCGACGAAGCCGTCCATGGCCTTGCGGGCCTGATCGACGCTGCGCTCGGCGATCTCACGCACCTCGGCGGGAACCTCGAAAGCGGGGATATTGTCGTTGGGCTTGTTGGTCATGGCGAACCTCCTTGCATGCGATGGGGCCGGAGCGACCAGCCGGTTCCATGTTGCGGTGCAATATATACTTTGTGCATCGCGAAATCAACCGCCGCCGGAACCGCGTTAAGGTTGATGGAAGGTTAAGCCCGCGACAAGGGATGCGTTCCATGGGTCGATCAGTTAATGATTGGTTACCAGTTGCGGAGCAATGCCAGACGTGTCGAGTACGAGCCGCGCAGAGATCGAAACGACGCTGACGTCCCTTGTGTCGAGCGGGGCGTTCCCCGAACTTGGCCGCCCTGGCGCCGCTGCGCTGCTCTGGATCGCCGATCCCCTTCGCCTCGTCTGGGCTTCGCCCGCCGCTGCGCACATCGCCGCCGCGCTTGTCCTGGACGGAGCCGGCGCGGTGAGTTCGTCGTTTCCGGCCGGAGAGCGTCTGGCGGCGCTTGTCGGCGGGCTCGCTCCGCGCGACCGCAACAGGCTGGAGAAGCTGCGCTTCGAGTCGAGCGCGTTCGCGCCTCTCTCCACCTGCCTCTGCCGGCTGGTCACGCTGCCGGACGGAATCGACGCGCTGGTGACGATCTTCGTCGACGGGCTTCCGCGCCTGCGCGTCCAGCCCCGCGCGGCCCAGCCGCCCGCCGCCGAGCCGGTTTCGACCGGGTCCGCCGACGACCAAAGGGCGCATGACCCGGAAGCCGGCGACCCGTCAGCTCCCCAGTCCGCCCCGCCGCCTGCGCCCGAACCCACGCCCGAACCCACGCCCGAACCCAAGGCCGAGCCCAAGCCCGAGCCCGAGCCCGAACCTGCTCCCGCCTCGACCATCCGCTTTGTTTGGGAAGCCGGGGCGGACGGGCGTATCACCCGCGTCACGGAGGGGCTCGCCGAGGCGGTCGGCCCGCTCGCGGCCGATGTCGTGGGCCGCAGTTTCGCCGAGCTTCTGCAAGAGCGCGTCCACGATCCCAAGGACATCGTCGCGGAACTCCTCGCGCGCGGCGAGACTTTCTCGGGCCGCACGCTCCACTGGCGCGTCGCCGGAGGCGACGAAGCCGTGCCGATCGATCTCGCCGGCCTTCCCGTGCGCGACCGCGACCGCGCGGTCGTCGGGTATCGCGGCTTCGGTCTCTGCCGTCCGCAGCATCGCCTGCCTTGGGCGCCGACCCCGCCCGCCCCCGAGCCGGCGGACGCGAATAGGGCGCCGGAATCCGGCGCCGCGCCAATTCCGTCGGGCTCCGTCGATCCCCTGGCCATGATCGCGCCCTTGCAGGAGGCGGCGCCGGATTCCGCGCAGGAGATCGACCGAGAGCCAACCGAGGATATCGCCGAGCAGGAATTCCAGGAAACGGCTCAAGAGGCGGCGCGGGTTCGCTCCGAAGGGCGGTCGCCGGAATTGGCGGAAGAGATCTCTGAGGGCGGGCCGCGCGAATTCGCTCCGGAGGCGAATTCCGGCTCTTTCGCCGAGGCTTCCGGCCAGGACGCGGATGAGGATGCGGA
>REDO01000030.1 GCA_007693435.1 Salinarimonadaceae bacterium
TTCTTCGGCATTGGGTCCTCCTGATTGTCAAAAGACATACTTCAAGATGGACCAGTTCAAAGGGGGTGGATCACTACGCCGTCCTGCTCGTCGCCTATATCGGCACGCTCTACCACATCGCCGGAAAGGCGGGGAAAGCGGGACCGTCCATCGCGCCGCCCTCCGCCGACGGCGCGCCTGTCGCCGCGACCTCCGCAAGCTGATCCGAGGGAGAAATGGATATGGACGCCATCCTCATGGGGCAATCCTGGCTGCCCGTCGCCTTCGCCGCCCTGCTCGGCTTGTCGATCCTCGCCTACGTGATCCTCGACGGCTACGATCTTGGGGTCGGCATGCTGTCGGTGGGCGCCGCGACCGACGCGCATCGCGACCGCATGATCGCCTCGATCGGGCCGTTCTGGGACGCCAACGAGACCTGGCTCGTGCTGGCGGTCGGGCTGTTGCTCGTCGCCTTCCCCTATGCGCAGGGCGTCGTGCTGCAGGCGCTCTACCTGCCTGTGCTCGTGATGCTCGTCGGGCTGATCCTGCGCGGCGTCGCCTTCGACTTCCGGGCCAAGGCGACGCTGCGGACGCGCGGACTTTGGAACGCTTCGTTCTTCGCCGGCTCGCTGATCGCGGCGCTGGCGCAGGGCTATATGCTCGGGCTCTACATCATGGGCTTCGAGCGCACCTTGCTCAACGTCGCCTTCGCCATCCTGACGGCGGTGTGCGTGGCGGCGGGCTACGTGTTCATCGGCGCGACCTGGCTCATCATGAAGTGCGAGGGCGCGCTCCAGCGTTTCGCCGTGCGCTGGGCGCGCAGAACGCTGTGGTTCGCGGCGCTGGGGCTGTTCGCCGTTTCGGCGGCGACGCCCCTCGTCAGCGAGCGCATCTTCGAGAAGTGGTTCACGATGCCCTATCTCGTGCTGCTGGCGCCTGCGCCGCTTTCGGCGATCGCACTGATCGTGCTTCTCCACATCGTCCTGAAGACGCTGCCCGCAAAGAGCGACCGATTCGCCTGGGCGCCCTTCGCCGGAGCGGTGGGGTTGTTCGTGCTCGCGTCCTACGGGCTGGGCTACTCCTTCTTCCCCTATGTCATTCCCGAGCAGATGACGGTGTGGGAGGCGGCGGCGGCGGACGAGTCGCTCATGATCATCTTCGTCGGCGCGCTCTTCGTTCTGCCGATGATCGTCGGCTACACGATCCTGTCCTACGTCATCTTCTCGGGCAAGGCGCGGGAGCTGCGCTACGACTGAACAGCCGCCGCGAGGGCCCGCTTCTTCCTCGCGGCGCGGATCGCCGGTCGATCACGGACGCTTCCCAACATTCGTCACGCCGGGTTGGCGTTCATCGCGCGCTCCTCGACAGGCAGATGCACGAGGGCGGAGAAGGCGCCGGCGCCGACGCCGAACCACCAGACCATCGTGTAGTCGCCGTAGACGTCGTAGAGCGCGCCGCCGAGCCAGACGCCGACGAAGCTGCCGAGCTGATGGGAGAAGAACACGATCCCGTAGAGCGTGCCCATGTAGCGCAGGCCGTAGATATGCGCGATCAGGCCCGAGGTCAGCGGCACCGTGGCGAGCCAGAGCGCGCCCATCGCGGCGGAAAAGATCAGCACGGATTCCGGCGTGATCGGGTTCATGATGAACAAAGCCGCGACGACCGTGCGCGCCGCGTAAATGCCCGCCAGCAGATGCTTCTTCGAATAACGCTTGCCCGCCCAGCCGGCGACGATGCAGCCCGCGATGTTGAACAGGCCGATGAGCGAGATCGCGATGGCGCCGAGCGCAGACGTCGTGTTGATCCCGATGGTCGAGAGCATGCTTCCGGGCATGATCGGCCCGCACATCTCGGTCACCATCGCGGGGAAATGCGCGGTGATGAAAGCGAGCTGATAGCCGCAGGAGAAGAAGCCGAGGAAGATGAGCGAGAAGGAAGGATCCCTGAAGGCCTGCGTCAGGGCGCTTCCCATCGATTGCTGGAGTTCGGCGCGGGTGGCGGGCGCGGGCGCGCGCATCATCGGCAGGGCGAGAAGCGAGGCGACCACGATTCCCGCGAAGATGATAAAGACCATCTGCCACGTGTAGAAGCCGAGCAGGAATTCCGCGAGCGGCGCGCCGACGACCTGCCCGGCCGATCCCGCCGCCGTCGCGACGCCAAGCGCCAACGAGCGGTTGGCGTCGGACGAGGCGCGGCCGACCACCGCGAGGATGACGCCGAAGCCTGTCCCCGCGATGCCGAATCCGACCAGAATTTCGAGCAGCTGATGCGCGCCCGGCGTGACCGCGAAGGAGGAGAGCACGAGCCCGGCCGCGTAGCAGACCGCGCCGAGTATGATCGCGCGCCGGTCGCCGAAGCGCTCGGCGAAAGCGCCGAAGAGCGGCTGGCCGATGCCCCAGGCGAGATTCTGGATCGCGATGGCGAGGCTGAATTCCGCGCGCAGCCAGCCGAATTCCTCGGCGATCGGGATCTGGAACACCCCGAAGCTCGCGCGCACCGCGAAACTGAGCAGGATGATGATGCAGCCGCCGATCAGAACCGGAGTGATCAGCGGGGCCCGCACGGGGCTGGCGAGGGTCGTCGGCGACATCGTTCGTCTCGCGTTGCGCGCCCGGCGGCGCCCGTTCCAGAGGCGCGAATCTCGAGCCAGAGCACGGCGGAGGCGCGCCGGTGTCAATGCGGGTTTGCGAAAAGCTGGTAGCGAGAAAACGCGGGGCTTGCGCCCGTCGCCCAAGGCCAAGCTCGCATTCTCGCCGGAAAATTTCCCCGAAAGGCCCGGATTCACGTCGCTTCGCGGTCCCATTCCCCCCGTTGAACCGCCCGGGCCGCGCGCTCGACGCGCGGCGTCGCGTTTTCAACGGAGGCATCGAACTCATGAGCCGAACTGTCGTCGCTCTAACGAGGGCCGCAATCGCTCTCGCCGCGATCGCGGCTTCGCCCGCTCTCGCCTATCCTAACGACTCGGGTCTCGTTCCCCCGGACATCGCGAAGGCGACGGTCCCGGCCGAGGTCGAGCCCGAGGCCACGCGCACCGCCAGCGTCGACGCCCGCGTCGTGAAGGGGAAAACGGGCGTCTGGCCGCCACGCACGCCCACCATCACCATCACCGCGCGCGACACCGCCCCGACGCATTGTCTGCCGGACCCCTTGATGCGCGTGCTGACCGAGGTCGCCGAGCGCTTCGGCGAGGTGTCCGTGCAATCCACCCATCGCTCCCAGGGCCGCAACGCCCGCGCCGGCGGAGCGCGCCGCTCGCTGCATCTGGATTGCCGCGCCGCCGATTTCCGGGTCGCAGGTGACGGCCGCGCCGTCCTCGCCTTCCTGCGCGAGCATCCCGATGTCGGCGGCTTCAAGCGCTACAGGAACGGGCTGATCCATATCGACGACGGCGAGCCGCGCAGCTGGTGAAGCCCATTCGCCGACATGCCCGCTCCGCAGCTATTTAAGGCTTGTGTAATGGCAAGGCCCTACCATTGCGGCGGGCGACGCGGATCGCCGGCGGGAGACGTGGCGCGTCATGCGGTGCACGGGTGAGGCAGCAGCGGGAATCTGGCGTCGGGAGATGCGCGATCTCGACGGCATGCGCCGCGACGCCGACGCGTGGGACGCGCTGGAGCGGGCCCCGCTCTCGCCCAATCCGTTCTATTCCCGCAACGCCATGGAGGCGTTCGCGCTTTCGGGCGCCGCATGGCGGCCCGATCTGCGCTTCGCCTGCATCTTCCACGCGGATCGCCTCGTGGCGCTCCTGCCGGTCGCGCCGCGAGCGGCCATATGCGGCTGGAGGCGTGCGACGGCGGCCTACGCCTCGCCCTTCACGACGCTGTCGACGCCGCTCGTCGCGCGGGACGCGCCCGCGGGCTGGGCCGACGAACTCCTTGCGTCGATCCTCGGGAACGCGCCCGGATCGTGCCTCGTCATGCCCCGTCTCGCGATCGAGACGACCGCCGGCGCGGCGATGCTGGAAGCCGCGCGACGAAGCCGCGCAGCGCACAGGCTGTTCGACGCATTCGCGCGTCCGGTGGCGACGCCCGCGCAGGACTACGCCGCCTTCGCGCAGCGCGCCTACGGGAAGAGCCGGCGCAAGAGCCTGCGCCGGCTGCGCAACGGCCTCGCGGCCCTCGGCGTTGTTTCCGCCGACGCCCTCGTCTCGGGCTTCGCCGAGGCGGTCGAGAATTTCCTCGCGCTGGAACGAAGCGGCTGGAAGGGGCGACGCGGGACTTCGCTCGCGGACGACCCGAACGCGACCGCGATGGCGCGCACGCTTTTCTCAGACGCGGCGGCGCCCGGGGCGCGGCGCATCGACCGGCTGCTCCTCGACGGGCGTCCGGTCGCGATGTCGATGAGCCTCGTCCAAGACGGCGTCGCGGTCCTGTGGAAAACGGCCTTCGACGAGAGCCTGCGACGCTTCGCTCCGGGAATCGTGCTCGAGGACGAGATCGTCGCGCGCCTGCACGAGGAGCCCGGTCTGCGCCGCCTCGATTCCTGCGCGACCGGCCCGACCGCGCTCGATGACCTGTACGACGAGCGGGAGACCATCGCCGATCTCGTGATCTGCAGCGCCCAAGCCGGCGCCGCCCGCCTCGCGGTCGAGGCCGCGCGTCGACGGGCTCGGCGGCTGGCCCGGAATCTGCGCGCGCGCCTTCGCTGGCGGCCCGGCTGAGTCCGGATCAGCCGTCCTGCCCTTCCCGCCAGCCGACGACGGCCTCGGGCTTCGAATCGATCGACGGGAAATAGGGCTTGAGGTCGATGAGCGGCGTCCCGTCGAGGCAATCGAGGCCGCGCACGGTGAGCACGCAGCCATCGATTCCGATCAGTTCAGCGACCGAAAGCGCGATGGGGTTCGGTCGGGCCGGACTGCGCAGCGCGAAGACGCCTCGGCTCACGCCGTAATGGCGCGGGCGCTGGACCACGATGTCGCGCGGCGCCTGGTCCATGAAATACAGGACGATCACATGCGAGCAGGTGTCGAGATCGGCAAGACCCGCCGCATAGCGCGGATCGAGATGGATATGACAGAGCGCGTCGGAGCCGGCCGGGTTCTTCGGACATTCCGAGCGCTTCCGCCAGGGCGTCTCGATCCGCCCTATGAAGTAGAGGCCCGCGTCGAAGCGTTCGGGCAGCGCGACCGCCACTTCGCCCTCGCGCAACCCGAATTCGGGATCCTCGCCCAACACGCACCTCGTCCGAACCTGCCCCAACCGAGCATAGCCCATCGCGGGCGCAGGAGGCGAGCGCGGGGCGTTATGGGGGCGCGCCAAAGCAAAAATTAGTAGACTTGCCTTAGAAATAAAATTTAGATTATAATATATATCTTAAAATTGCGTTTTCTGGAATTTACTATGCCAAATTTCGACGCGAATATCCAGCCTTCCCTGCCTGTCCGTCGGGACGAAACCATTGCGCCCGCCGATTTCGCCCTTGCCCCGTCGGTCGATGCGACCCAGGGCGAGCCGGCTCCGGATCGGATGGTCGATATGGAAGGCCAGATCGCCAGGCTTTCGCGCGAGATCTCCGCCTTGCGTGGCCGTCATGCGGCGGTATCCGAGAGCGGCGGGCGCTTCATCCACCATCTCGGACAACAGATCGCCGCCATCGAATTCGCCATCAGCGCGCTGCGCGCTGCGGCTCAGCGCAAGGCGCAGGAGGGCGAGAGCGGCAAGGGGGCGATGGAGGCCGAGCTGGCGACGCTCGAATCGAGCCTGCGCCAGATGCGCGGCTTTTCCGGCATCACGGAGGCCGAACTCGCGGGCATGCTCGCCGGTCTCTTGGCCGCGCAGGGCGACGCGCAGGCGCTTCTCGCCATGATCGAGCGGATCATCGCCGCGCTCCAAGCGGAGTTCGCCTCCTTTCGGGGATGAGGCGCGGTTGACAGCGCCGTCGCTTCCGGCACGCTTGGCCAGCACTTGCGGCGGAGGATCGGATGGCGGCGAAAATGACGGGCGAGCGAGGCGAACGGATCGCGCGCCTTGCGCGGCGCATCGCGCAGGGGCGTGGCGAGGAGCCCGCCGATTGCGTGATAGCCGACGTTCGGCTCTACGACCTCGTCTCGGGCAAACTGATTCCCACGGACATCGCCATCTGCGGCGATACGATCGTCGCGACCTACGGGCCCTTCGAGGGCCGCAGGCGGATCGAGGGGCGCGGCCGGATCGCCGTTCCGGGCTTCATCGACACGCATCTGCACGTCGAATCCTCACTGGTGACCCCGCTCGAATTCGACCGCTGCGTCCTGCCGCACGGGGTGACGACGGCGATCTGCGATCCGCACGAAATGGCGAACGTGCTCGGCGTCGACGCCTTCGACTATTTCCTCGCCTGCGCCCGCCACACGATCATGGACCTGCGCGTGCAGTTGTCGAGCTGCGTGCCGGCGACGGATCTGGAGACGTCGGGCGCCGAGATCGACGCCGAGGCGCTCGCCCGCTACCGGGACGATCCGCAGGTGATCGGGCTTGCCGAATTCATGAACTTCCCCGGCCTGATCAATGGTGATCCCGGCTGCCTCGCCAAGCTCGCCGCGTTTGAAGGCCGCCATATCGACGGCCATGCGCCGCTCCTGCGCGGGGCCGATCTCGACGGCTATATCGCCGCCGGCGTGCGCACCGAGCATGAGGCGACGACCGCCGAGGAAGCGCTGGAGAAGATGCGCAAGGGCATGACCATCCTTATCCGCGAGGGCTCGGTCTCGAAGGATCTGCACGCGCTGGCGCCGCTCCTCGACCTCACAACCTCGGCCTTCATGGCGTTTTGCACCGACGACCGCAATCCGCTCGACATCGCCGAGGAAGGCCATCTCGATTATCTCATCCGCACGGCGATCGCGATGGGCCGCCCGCCGCTCGCCGTCTACCGCGCCGCATCGCTCACCGCCGCTGCGGCTTTCGGTCTGAACGACCGGGGCCTGATCGCGCCGGGGCGGCGCGCCGATATCGTGCTGCTCGACGATCTCGCGGAATGCCGGGTCTCTGACGTGATCAGCGCGGGGCGCCTTGTGGACGAGGCGCTGTTCGCCGCGCGGGGAAGCGTTGAGGCGATCGGGCGCGACAGCATGAAGGCGCCGCGCGTCAGCGCCGCCGATTTCCGCATCCCGGCGGTCGAGGGCGCCTTCCCGGTGATCGGCGTGATCCCCGGCAAGATCATCACCGAGCATCTGCGCCTGAACCTCCCCGTCCTCGACGGCGCGCATGTGGTCGATCCGGCGCAGGACGTCGCGAAGGTGGCGGTCGTCGAGCGTCACGGGCGCAACGGCAATATCGGGCGCGGCTTCGTCAAGGGCTTCGGCATGAAGCGCGGCGCCATCGCCTCGTCGGTCGGCCATGACAGCCACAACGTCACGATCGTCGGCGCGGACGATTCCGACATGGCGCTGGCGGCGAACCGGCTTGGCGAGATCGGCGGCGGCTTCGTCGTCGCGTCAGGCGGCAAAGTCCTCACGGAACTCCCCCTGCCCATCGCCGGGCTGATGAGCGAGGAGCCCTTCGAACACGTGCGCGACGCGCTCGGCCCCTTGCGCGACGCGGCGCGCTCGCTCGGCGTCACCCTCGCGGAGCCCTTCCTGCAGGTGGCCTTCCTGCCGCTTCCGGTGATCCCGCATCTGAAGATCTCGGATCGCGGGCTCGTCGACGTCGACCGTTTCGCGCTGATCGATCCGTGAGGCCTCAGCGCACCAGCGCGAGGCTGAACCAAGGCACGAGCGCCAGCGCCACGAGCGCCAGGCAGCTGACGACGAAGAAGGGCAGCGTCACCTTGAACACCCGCAGCGGATCGACGTTCGACACGCTCGCCGCGACGTAGAGCCCGATGCCCACCGGCGGCGTCAGCAGGCCGAGGATGAGGTTGATCGAAATCACGACGCCGAAATGCAGCGGATCGATTCCATAGACGCCGGTCGCGATCGGCAGGAGGATCGGGGCGACCATGATCAGCCCGGGAATCCCGTCGATCACCGTGCCGAGCATGAGCAGCATCACGAGCACGATCAGCATGAAGGCGGCGGGCGTCGTCGCGACGCTCTGCAGCCATTGGGCCGCCGCCTGCGGGACTTGCCCGAAGATCAGGACCCACGAAAACACGCCGGCCGCCGCGACGAGAAAGAGCACGAGCGCCGTGTTGAGCCCTGTGCGCAGGAAGATGCCGGGAAAGTCCGCGAATTTCAGCGAGCGCGTATAGAACAGGCCGATCAGCGTCGCCAGCAGCGCGCCGATGGCGGCGCTCTCGGTCGGCGAGGCGACCCCCGTGACGATCGTTCCCACGATCACCGCGGGGATCGAGAGCATCGGCGCCGCCTCCAGAAGCGCGCGCGCGCGGGCGCCCCATGTCAGGCTCTCGCCCTGCGGATAGGTGTGCTTGAGGCCGAGAAGCGCGACGGTCGCGAGGAAGAGCCCCGTCATCAGGAGGCCGGGCAGAATGCCGGCGACCAACATGTCGCGCACCGCGACCTGGGCCAGCACGGCGTAGACGACGAAGACGATGGACGGCGGGATGATGGGGCCGAGAAGGCCTCCGTAAGCCGTGAGGCCGACGGCGAAGGCGCGGTCGTAGCCCGCCCGCTCCATCTCTGGCCCCATGACCCGGCTCATCATGGCGATCTGCGCCGTCGCAGAACCGATGATCGAGGCAACCATCATGTTCGCCAGCAGATTCACATAGGCGAGCCCGCCGCGAACCGCGCCCATGCAGGCGGCGGCGAGGCGCACGAGCCGCGTCGTGATGCCGCCGGCGTTCATCACTTCGCCGATCAGGATGAAGAGCGGAATGGCGAGCAGGCCGAAATTGTCGAGGCTCGAGAACAGCATCAGCGCGTAGCTCTCGAGCAGCACGGCGTTGCCGGTCGTCACCGCGTAGACGAAGGCGGAGAGGCCGAGCACAACGCCGATCGGCGCGCCGACGAGCAACAGGACGAGAAACGCCGCCGCCGTCATCACCCCTCCCCCGTCACGGCGGAATCCGCAGCGTCGATGCGAGGCAGCAGCCCGCAATCCTCAAGGAGATTCGTCGTCGCATGGACGAGCGCTCCGAAGCCGAACCAGGGCAGGACGGCGTAGAAGATGACGGAGGGCAAGCCCATCACCGGGGTCGTCTGGGTGTAGATGAAGTTGAAGGTCGCAGCTTCGAAGCGCGTCACGTCGAAGCCGGCGGAGACGATTCCGACCGGATCGAACCAGCGCCAGCAGGTCCAGATCACGAGCGCGCCGAACAGGGCGGCCGCGAGCGACGCCCCCGCCCGCAGCGCCGCGCCGGCGCGGGGCGGCGTGAACCGGATCAGCGCCGACACCGCCGGCGCCGTGCGCGCCCGCAGCATAAGCGCGGCGCCGACGAAACCCGCCCAGACCATGCAATAGACCGCAAGTTCGTCCGCCCATGCGATGGTGTAGCCGGCCAGCCTCGTCCCGACATTGGCGAGGACAAGACCCAGGAGCGCCGCGACGAGCGCGATCAGCGCCTTTCTGTCGATTGACGCCACGAGATCCGACAGGGACCGCAGCCGCGCGGCGAAGGTCATGGCTTCATTCCCGGATTCTCCCGCCCGGCTTCTCCCGCCCGGCTTCTCCCGTCCGCCGGCGCGGCCTCGTCGTCAGAAACCGTCGACGAGTTCGCGAAGTTTCGCGACATAAGGCGTGCGCTCGCCCCAAACGGCGTCCCAGCGCGCGACGATGTCGCCGAAGAACTCGGCGCCGAGCCCCTCGACGATACGGATGCCGGGGGCCTCGCGCAGGCGGGCGAGCTTGTCGTCCTCCTCGGCGACGAAGCGGTCGATCGTCGCATCGCAATGGGTCTGCACAGCCTCGCGAAGGATCGCCTGATCATCGGCCGACAGGCCCGCCCAGACGCGGCCCGACACGAGCGCGATCATGCCGAACATGTGGTGGTTGGTCACCATCATGTTGGGCGCGTGCTCGTAGTATCGGAAGTTGATGATCGACTCGTAATCCATGTCGATCGCGTCGATCTGGGCGTTGGCGAGCGCGTCGTAGACCTGCGTGAGCGCCATTGGCGCAGGAGCCGCGCCGAGCAATTCGAAGAAGTCGCGGATCGGCGGGGCCGGCGTGATGCGGAAGCGCATGCCCCTGAGGCTCGAGACGTTCTCGATCGGCGCGCGGGTGAGAAGCTGACGCATGCCGGTCATCGCGTAGCACACGCCGACGGCGCCCGTGCGGGCGGGCAGCGTCTCGAGCATCTCGCGGGCGACGTCGCTGCGCAGCACCTGCGCGGCGCCGGCGATGTCCTCGACGAGGAAGGGCGCGTGCAGCGCCGCGATATCGGGCGCGCGGGTCGTGACCTCGGCCGTCGTCAGCCAGGCCATGTCGAGGGCGCCGGTCTGGAGCTGCTGAAGCATGGCGCTCTCGTTGCCAAGCTGGCCGGAGGGGAACACCACGACGCTGAAGCGTCCATCCGAGAGCCGCGAGAGCGTCTCGGAAAGCGCGGCGGCCTCCTGGTTCCAGACATGGGCGGGGGGCGTGATCACCCCGAGCCGGAATTCACGAGCCTGAGCCTGCGCCTCGCCGACGGAGCCGAGGATGGTGGCCCCGAAGAGCGCGGCGCCGAGGGCGGCGGCCGACGCGACGGACAGCTTGAAATTCTTCATCGTGAAATTCTCCCCCGGGGCCGGCATACTCGGCGACGACGCCCGATCGTATCTTCCCCGTGACGCGACGCAGCCAATCGGAGGCTGCGACTTCGAGCGTCTTGCAGTGATTATACTTTCGGCTCAACCCCGGAGGCGGCGCATCGCGCGAAAAAGAAGTGACAGATTACAAAATTTGTCACTTGACGCAGGAAGCGCTGCGGCGTCGGCGCTCCGGCGAACTCCGTGCAGAAACGGTGTTTACCTGCGGCGTCGGAATGCTATGTCCTCCCGACGAGCAGGCGCGGGCGACGCGTCTTCGCGCAGGAGACAGGCGACGATGAATTCTGGCGACCCGGCCATACCGACACCGGCCATGCCAAAGCCGGCCATGCAGGATCAGGCCACGGCGCAGACTTTTGCAATCCCTGACAACGTCTACGCCGAGACGGTGACGTTCGTGCGTCATTACACCGACCATCTGTTCCGCTTCCGGATCACGCGCCCGGCGAGCCTGCGCTTCCGTTCGGGCGAATTCGTGATGATCGGCCTGCCCAACGCCGTGCGTCCGGTCTTTCGCGCCTATTCGATCGCGAGCCCCGCCTGGGACGACGAACTGGAGTTCTTCTCGATCAAGGTTCCCGGCGGCCCGCTCACCGAGCATCTTCAACGCATCAAGGTCGGCGACACGATCCTGATGAAGAAGAAGCCCACGGGCACGCTGGTCCTTGACGCGCTGGTTCCGGGCGAACGCGTCTACATGCTCTCGACAGGCACCGGCGTCGCGCCGTTCGCGAGCCTCGTGCGCGATCCCGAGACCTACGACAAATTCGAGCAGGTGATCCTCACCCATACCTGCCGGCAGGCGGCGGAACTGGCCTACGGGCAGGAGATCGTCGAAGCGGCGGCGCAGGATCCGCTCGTCTCCGATTTCACCGCCGGGCGCCTCAAGAGCTGGACGAGCGTCACCCGTGAGCCGTGGCCGCGCACGAAACGCGTCACGAGGGCCATCGAGGACGGCACCCTCTTCGCCGAACTCGGCCTCCCCCCCTTCGACCCCGCCACCGACCGCGTGATGATCTGCGGCTCGAAGGACATGATCGCCGACTGCAAGGCGCTCTGCCTCGCCGCCGGGCTCACCGAAGGCTCGAACGCGCGTCCGGCCGAGTTCGTGGTGGAGCGGGCCTTCGTGGATTGAGGGGATCGGGCTGGGCGCGGCGATGCTCGTCGAGACTGCGAACCTCACAGCCGCCGCCCCCATCGGATCGCATGGACGAGCACTCCATGCGTAGGGCTCATTCCAGCATCTTCAGCCATTCTGTGAACGAAGCCTGTTCGGGGCTCGGCGCTTGTCGGGCGTGGTAGGATCGCAATACCTGCAATTTGTTGCGAGTCTCGCGCGGGCTGTATCCAAACTCCTTGCTGAAGGAGCGACTGAAGCTCGCAGCCGACGCGAAACCCATATCCTCGGCGATGTCGTTGATGCGTCGGTTGTCAGCCGGGTCGCCGAGGGCGACATGGGCCGCATACAGACGGCGCTTCTGGACGTAATGAAGCACGCCCCCGCTGGGCTCGAACAGCTGGTAGAGACGGGTCCGCGAAACGCCGAGCGCCCGGGCCATATCGCCGGGCGTCAGCTTCTTGACGCTGAGCTTGCTCTGAACGAAGCGGCGGGCGCGCTCCGTCAGCGCCATGTTCGCCAGTTGGTCCGACGCTGAACTTTCCGCCGCCAGTGGATCGAGGCAGGCCAGGATCATGTCGCGCGTCGCATTGACGACGAAGGGCAGATCCTCCGCAGCGAGGTCGGGCAACCGCGCTTCGACGCTGCTGAGATAATCGGCCAGCAAGATCGCGCTGTTGCCCGACAGCACCAAGTTGCTCACTGAATCGAGCGCCACCGAGGTGGCCTCGAACAGGTCGCGAGGGATATACAGGATCAGCGCCTGCGTCCTCGTCGCGCGTCCGCTGAACGACTGGCCCAGCGAAGCGAAATGAATGCCTTTCGGCCGATTGATCGCGACCTGTCCGTCGACGGAAGTCCACATCTGGCCGGTGCGCAGCAGGACGACGTACCAGTGATCAAGCGCATTGGAGCGCAGCTGTTCCACGGTCCTCGAATATCGGTGCGCCGGCGCGTTCTGCTGCACGATCAGCATGCCGCCCAGATTCCAGGCGGTGTGATCGGCGATGAAACCCGCGCTCGGGTCCGCGCCCTCCGGCAGGCTGACCTCCTCGATCGCCTGCACATGCGCCGTCCAGGCTGCGAACTGGTCTTCCGGAGCAAGCTCCCTCGTCGAGAAGGCAAGCGGCTTAAGCACAGGCGAACGCGCGGGAACGACATCATCCGCGGATGCTTCATTGCGCGGCCACCGCCGTCTTTCGACAAGGCGGGGCTTGGACTGCCTCAAGGGCATTTCGGTTCTTTCTATGGTGCGCTGGTCGAACAACAGAGATCTGGGTTCCAGACCGACGCACCAATCGTTTAGGTAACCCGCTCGAACGAGGGCGCGTTCCCCAACAACGCACTTATGCGCTCCAAGCACGCCCTAATCGTGGCTGATTTCGCCAAAAGAGAACGGGGTCAGCCTCTCCGCCGTATGGTTCCGGCGTGAGGACTGTCGTGTCGCTCGGCAAACGCCATTCATGCGCAAAAATGTATCGGCGGACAATTTTCCGGATTCACCGCTAAGGACGACCGGCCTGGGCGCGTCTATATTATCGTTAACAACACGGCTTTCCAAACTATCCGTTCGTTTTCAACGATCCTTCGATAGGCGCGGGCGGACGGCTTTATTCAGATCAAATAAAAAATATTCACCTCCGGATCTGAAAATGCCCAAGGCATGTAACCATAACAGAGAACCCTCCCTGAACGAAGACACGAAACCGCTCGGACGTTCGTCCGACCGGCGCCGCCGTGTTCTTGTCGCCGGCGGGGCCGGATTTCTGGGATCCCATTTGTGCGACCGCCTGATCACCTTGGGAAATGAGGTGATCTGCGTGGACAGTTTACTGACAGGCAGCGTTAAAAATATCGACCACCTGTTCGATAGCGGCAATTTCCATTTCATACAGCATGACGTCATCGATCCGATCAAAATCGAAGTTGATGAAATCTACAATCTGGCTTGCGCAGCGTCGCCTCCACGCTATCAGAACGATCCAGTTCACACGACAAAGACGTGCGTCATCGGCGCTATCAATCTCCTGAATCTCGCCGTCTCGTGCAACGCAAAGATTTTTCAGGCGTCGACGTCGGAAGTCTATGGCGATCCGCAAGTTCATCCGCAGCCGGAAAGCTATTGGGGCAACGTCAACAGCTTTGGACCTCGGGCCTGTTACGATGAGGGAAAGCGCTGCGCCGAAACCCTGTTTTTCGACTACCACGCCCGGCACGGCGTCGATACGCGCATCGCCCGCATCTTCAACACCTACGGGCCGCGAATGAGCCCGCAGGATGGCCGCGTCGTTTCGAATTTCATCGTGCAGGCTTTGCACGGCGACGACATCACCATTTACGGCGACGGGCTGCAGACGCGCTCCTTCTGCTATATCGACGATCTGATCGACGGCGTCCTGCGCCTGATGAACGTTTCGGAGGCGCCCGCTGGCCCCGTGAACCTCGGCAATCCGGTCGAGTTCAACCTGCGCGAACTCGCCGAACTGGTGCTGGACCTCACCGGTTCGCCTTCGCGCTTCGTTCAACGCCCCCTTCCCGTCGATGATCCCCGGCAACGCCGTCCGGATATCGCGCTCGCGGAGCGCCTCCTCGACTGGCGTCCCGGCGTCTCGCTTCAGGAGGGGTTGCAGCGCACCGTCGCCCATTTCGAACGCGAGCTTTCGCAGCGGCGGACGGCGCCTCTGGACATGGCGGAAGCCGTGTCATGAAAGGCGAGCGCATCCTGGTGACGGGCGGAGCGGGCTTTATCGGCAGTCATACCTGCAAGAGCCTGGCCGCCGCTGGCGCACAGCCTGTCGTTTTCGACAATCTGAGCGTCGGCCGGCGCGACTGCGTCCGCTGGGGGGAGCTGATCGTCGGAGACATCCGCGACACCAAGCTCCTGCAACAAACCATCCGGGATTGCCGGCCGGCCTGCGTCATTCATTTCGCGGCCGCCGCCTATGTTTCGGAATCGGTGGACGATCCCGCGAAGTATTACCTCAACAACGTAGCCGGAACCCTCTCGCTCCTCGAAGCATGTCGCACTGCGGGCGCAACGAACATCATCTTTTCGAGCAGCTGCGCGACCTATGGCGTCCCGGCGATCCAGCCCATCACGGAGGACGCGCCGCAGCGCCCCATCAATCCCTATGGCCGCACGAAGTTGATGGGCGAACAAATGCTCGCCGATTTCGCCACCGCCTATGGCATGCGTCGCGCAGTCCTGAGGTATTTCAACGCGAGCGGCGCCGATCCCGACGGCGAGATCGGCGAGCGGCACGATCCGGAGACGCACCTGATCCCGCGCGCCCTGCTCGCCGCCAACGGCCTGCTGCCGCATCTGGACATTCTCGGGGTCGATTACGACACGCCGGACGGAACCTGTGTGCGCGACTATATCCATGTCGCCGATCTGGCGCAGGCGCATGTGCTGGCGGCGCGCCACCTGATCGAAGGCGGCCCGGATCTCGCCGTCAATCTCGGTTCGGGCCGCGGGACCTCCGTGAGGGATGTCGTCGCCTGCGTCGAGCAGCTGACCGGGCGCTAGGTGCCCGTGCGCGAACGTCACCGCAGACCCGGCGATCCCGCCGTTCTCTACGCCGACGCCCGGCTGGCGCGCAGCGTCCTTGGTTTTCAGCCGGCCCTGTCCGACCTCGCGACGATCGTGCGGACCGCCGCTCCGTTCTTCCTGTCGGGGGCGCGCGGATGATCGCCGAACTTTCCCGGCCCGTCGGCAAGCCGCGGGGACACGACTCGCTCCTGGTTCCGCTGCTCACCAGACGGGCGAAGCTCGAGCACGTCTCCGGGCTGGTCCTTTGGCTCGCCGCTCTGGTCTATTTCTGGATCTGGTGGCTGCGGCCCGAGCACAACGTCAACTGGACGAACTATCTCATTGTCACGGCGGTGCTCGCCTGGATCACGCTGTTGCCGGGCTATTTTCTGATCATCTTCGCCAGCAGCCGGAAAACGCGCGCCGACGCCGGCCTGCCGACCGGCCTGCGGATCGCCATGGTCGTCACCAAGGCGCCCTCCGAGCCCTTCGCCGTCGTGGAGCGCACGCTCAGGGCGATGCTGGCGCAGGATCATCCCCATGATACGTGGCTCGCCGACGAAGATCCCGCGCCCGCAACGATCGCCTGGTGCCGCGCTCACGGCGTGTCGCTGTCCACGCGCAAGGACGCTCCCGAATACCATCGCGAAAACTGGCCGCGGCGGACCCGCTGCAAGGAAGGCAATCTCGCTTATTTCTACGATCATTTCGGGTATGCCCGCTATGACATCGTGGCCCAGCTCGACGCCGACCACATCCCCGAGCCCGGCTACCTTCGGGAAATGATCAAGCCCTTCGGCGACCCGCGCGTCGGCTATGTCTCCGCCCCCAGCATCTGCGACCTCAACGCCCGCGAGAGCTGGTCGGCGCGCGGCCGCCTCTACGCCGAAGCAAGCATGCACGGCTCCCTCCAGGCGGGGTACAACAACGGCTGGGCGCCCCTGTGCATCGGCTCCCATTACGCCGTCCGCACGGCCGCGCTCCGCGAGATCGGCGGCCTTGGGCCCGAGCTTGCGGAAGACCATTCGACGACCCTGATGATGAACGCCCGCGGATGGCGGGGCGTCCATGCGCTCGACGCCATCGCTCACGGCGACGGGCCGAGGACGTTCACGGATCTCGTCACGCAGGAGTTCCAGTGGTCGCGCAGCCTCGTATCCATCCTGCTGCGCTACACGCCCAGGCATCTGCCGGCGCTTCCCGCCCGGCTGAAGTTCCAGTTTCTCTTTTCCCAGCTGTGGTACCCGCTCTTTGCGGTTTTCATGGCGATCATGTTCCTGATGCCGATCGTGGCGTTGACGAGCAACACGCCTTTCGCGGGCGTGACCTTCCCCGTCTTCATGCTTCACTTCGCGCCGCTATCGATCGTGCTGATCCTCATGGCCTTCAGATGGCGGGCCACCGGCTCGTTCCGCCCGGTCGACGCCAAGATCCTGGGGTGGGAAACCGTGATTTTCCTGCTGGCCCGCTGGCCCTGGGCGCTTGCGGGATGCCTTGCGGCGCTGCGCGACTGGATCAGCGGCGGTTTCGTCGATTTTCGCGTGACGCCCAAAGGCGTGCTGCATGTGGATCCACTGCCGGTGAGAGTTGTCGCCCCGTATGCGATCCTCTCGATCGCTTCGGCGCTCCCGGTCCTGCTCGTCGAGGATCCCGGGCAGGCCGGCGGGTTCTACATCTTCGCCATCATCAACGCGATCGTCTACGCGATCGTCTTTCTGGTCATCGTGTTCAAGCACGAGCGCGAGAACGCGGTGAGGCGCTCTTCGCCGCTGCGCCTTCAGGCTGTCGTCGCAACCATCACGCTCCTCCTGGCGCTTCCCGTCACCGGGGCTTCGATGCGCGGGACGCAGGGCCTCGAGGCGCTGTCCTACGGGGTCGCGTCGATCGCAATGACGCAGACATCCTATTCGCCTGCCGGCGCCGGGCGCGCGGGAACGCGCATCATCAGGCTCGCGCCGCGCTGGGTGGGAGAAGCAGGACGATGATGCGACCCGGATCCCAGATTTGTCCTACCAGGGAGCGCGGCAGCCGCGCAGAGAAGATGAAAATAGTCATGATTGGCGCCGGTTATGTCGGCCTGGTGACAGGCGCCGTTGCTCGCACAGTAACCGAGGACGCTACGCCAGTCGGATCGACCAGAACAACCTCGAAACAACTCAATCAAGGAGATGCGGCATGAGTAATTTCGGATCCAGAATCCTGCGCTCCATGCTCATCGCGAGCGCCGCCGTCGCAATGATGACGAGCGCCCTCGCCGCTGGAAACACCCCGCCGGCCGACGCCCGGCAACTGACCGCTGTCGAGCTGCTTCGGATTTTCGGCGACCGGACATGGGTCTGGGAAAATGGCGGCGCGTTTTTCCAAAGCCGCAATCGCACGTTCAGGGCGCATTCGAAAGATGACGGAAGCAGGACCTATGCGGAAGGGCGTTGGCGGCTCACGAATTCGGGCCGCCTGTGCCTTCAGGCCGAATGGCGGAATGCGTCCGGACGCTATCCCGACGTTACCTGCTTCAGTCATGTACGAAGCGGGACGACGATCTACCAAAGAAGGGGAAGGTCCGGCAATTGGTACGTACTTGTCGATAAAGGCAGGTTGCCGAAAACGATTGTTTCAGGAGACGTTCTTTCGAAGGAATACGCAGCGACAAGAAAAGCTGTATCAGCCAGTCGTCGCTAGAAAAATCGATCAATTTTTGTAGTCATGGAGAGTAAAATGTCAAAGTATATGGTTCATATGTGCGCATCACTGGCGGCGTTGCTGCTGGTCGCGCCAGGGGGCGCGCTCGCGCAAAGTCAGATACTCGGCCCGCCATCATCGGCAGACCCGGCGTCAACGCAATGGACTGACAAGCGCCCCGTCCTGACAGCCGCCTCGCTCGTATTCGGCGCCTACGATCCGCACGGAGATTTCACGGCGGAACGGCACGTATCGACCGAGCATCTCTTTCTCCCCTGGGAAGACGTCGAACTGGCGAGCCTCTCGGATGCGGACGAATATGCCCGCTCACGCGGACGAAATCTGATGATCTCGGTCGAGCCCTGGTCTTGGGACAAGGATTCGCGGCTGACCGGCACGGATCTCCTCGCCAACATCAGGGCCAACAGGTATGCTGCTAATATGGCAGGCATCTGCCAGGCGGCCGCGCGCCTTCAGAGCGAGGTGACGTTCCGCTGGGGCCAGGAAATGGAGGATCCCGACAGCCGTTTCGTTTGGGCCGGCTGGGACCCTGCGGATTACCGCATGGCCTACAGGCAATTCGTAACGCAGTGTCGCGAGCACATCGACAATGCGAGCTACATGTGGTCGCCGAAGGGAATGGCGGGACTGGAAGCCTATTACCCTGGTGACGATGTCGTGGATTCGGTCGGGTTGTCGATCTTCGGCTTCGAGCCCTATGATGTCGCCAATTTCGGGCGGCCGCGGAGTTTCGCGGAGGTGCTGCAGCCCGCCTACGCCCGCGTCGTCGGCTTCGACAAGCCGATCTATGTCGCGGAGCTGGGATACGAAGGCAGTCTGCAATATGTGACTCATTGGGCGGACGACGTCGCAACGCCCGACGCCGCCTTCCCCGAGCTCGTCGGGGTCGTCTATTTCAACGATCGCGAAGTCTATCCCTGGCCTGACGGGTTTGGGCTTCCGAACTGGCGCGTTGCGTCCGACGTCGTGAACTGACGCCGCCGTCGACAGCAGCGATGCGGGCCCGTATCCCCGACGAGGGCTCGCATCGCCGGCCTGTTCAGCGAAGGAAGCAACTGGATTGCTGGCCGAACCCGCTCGGTGAGCAGATATAGGCGCCGTTTCCCGGATACGAGCTGAAGGAGACGCGGGACCGCGTGTTGTCGCTGCGACTGGCGGTGGCGCCCCCGCTGTTCCGAGGCGGCTTTACGACAGGCGGGATCGGCGCGATGCCGGAGTACTCTATCGCCGGAACGGAGCTCGGCGCCTGTCCCCCATAATCGTCTACAGCGGCCAGATCGTTGATCGAAGCGCAGGCCCCGACGAGAGCGGGAAGCGCGATTGCGATCATCATCGATCTACAAATTCGCTGCGGGAGGGCGCAGGCTCTCAATAGCCTGTAAAGGGCGTGTCCTGCTGGCGTCATCAGAGCCTCCATTAGAGCGGAATTCGAGCTGATTGAATCGATGGGGATTCCCGAATCGGCTTGAACC
>REDO01000183.1 GCA_007693435.1 Salinarimonadaceae bacterium
AAAATGCTCTAGGAAAAGCCTGTGTTTCAAGGGAAACGGCGTTCGAGGTGGTGCGGCTCCTCAGCCTGTGCCTGCGGAGTTAACATTTCATGCTGGTCAGGGCTGCCTGACTTGATCCGGGCGTACTCGGAGGCCCGACTAGATCGATATACGAGTCGCCGGGACAATACTCGTCCAATGTGTCCCGCCCATGGGAAACCGGAAGAATTTTGCTTTCGGCGCCAAGTTTCTGCATCGCTCGACGAAATAGCAAAAGATTTGAGCATAACCTTTTCTATCTGGCTGCGCTTCCGGACCCGCGCCAAGGCGTCGGGGCCGCGATCGTTGGCCCGCGCTTGCGAACCTTCGCATGGGAAGCCAAATCCACTACTGGCCGCCTGCGGGAGCCAGCTCGTACTTGTCCTCGTCTTGTGAGATCAGGATCGTCGGCACCTCGGCGGCAGGAACGGCTCGCCCGAAAAGGTACCCCTGCCCGGTAGAGCATCCGCGCGCTTGGAGATAGCGCGCCTGCGCGGTGGTCTCGACGCCTTCGGCGACAGTCTGCAATCCGAGCAGTCGGGCCATCTGAAGCACGGCATCAATCACGGCGGTCGCCACCGGATTGTTGTCGTCGATCCGTTTGATGAACGATCTGTCGATCTTGATCACGTCGACCGGAAACGCCTGAAGATGGGTCAGTGAGGCATAGCCCGTGCCGAAATCGTCCAGAGCGACCATCGCGCCGAGCACCCGCAGCTCCTGCAGAATCCGCGCGACCTCCTGCCCAAGCTGGCCTATCAGGACATTCTCCGTTACCTCGACATCGATTTCGGAAAGGCTCAGCTCATGCGCCCCGGCATGGGAGCGCAGCCGTTCAGCGAGGCTGTGCTGACGGAAATCGCCTTCGGAGACATTGACCGCGATGCGTCCATAAACAACGCCCTCTGATCGCCAGCGTGCGAGATCGGCGAACACGCGGGAGAACATACGATCCGAAATTCGAACCGTGATGGCGGCGTCTGAGAACGCCGCCTCGATCGCGGCGGGCAGCAGGATTTCTCCGTCCTTGTCAAGAATGCGAAGGAGCGCCTCCCAGCCCATGATCAGTCCCGTCCGCAGGTCGATCTTGGGCTGGTAGAAAGGAACGATGCGGTCTTCTTCGAGCGCGGCGCGCGCAGCGCCGAGCATCCACGAACGGAGCTGGGAAGCATCCTTCAATGACCGCGAGAACTCCCGAATGCTGCATGGCGCCTCTGCTTTTGATGCGTACAGCGCGAGATCGGCGGCGATGAGCAATCCACTGGCGTCGACTGCGTCACGCGGCCAGATGGCGACGCCGGCGCAACAGCTGACCGGAATGCTCAGATCATAGTACGTAACGGGATCGACGAGGTTTTGCGTGATGCGGCGCACCGCGTCATGGTAGGCCCCGGCTGACGATAGGTCGGGCAGGATCACCGCAAATTCATCACCCCCAAGCCGGGCGACCGTCGCTCCTTCCGGAAGGCTTTCCGACAGGCGTCTGGAGACATCTTCCAGCACCTTGTCGCCGGCAGCGTGCCCTAACGTGTCGTTCAGTTCCTTGAACCGGTTGAGGTCCAATACGACCAGCGCCACGAACCGGCTCCGCGCCCTCGCGGCGGCAATGGCCGAACACATTCTCTTTCGATAGAGCGTCCGGTTAGGCAGCTTTGTCAGCGGATCGTGATAGGCCGCCCATTTGAGTTCGGCTTCCGCCTTCTTCTGCTGGGTGATGTCGAGCATCGATCCAACGAGCCGCACAGGCTGGCCCTCGTCATTGCGCACGATGACGCAGCGGGTCTTCACATCGATCCAGTCCCCGGAAGCGACGAGGAACCTGTACCCCTCGTTCCAATGGTCCTTCCCCTCGTCCAATGCCGCCGCTTGGCTGGCGAGAACGCGGGGCCGATCGACAGGATGAATCCGGTCCAGCCACCAGCTCATCTCGGTTTTCCCCTGAAGCTCCTCGTATCCCAGAACCTTTTCATGCGCGCCGACCCACGACGCGCCCTGCTCCTCGAAGGACCAGTCCCAAATGACATCGTTGGCGGCGCATGATGCGAGGCGATAGCGCTCTTCGCTCACGTGAAGCGCAGCCTCGGCGTTCACCTGATCTTCGATGTCCTCGAGGCTGCCGTACCAGGCGAGAATCGCGCCCTCCTCATTCAGTCTTGGCCTCGCTCGGACACGAACCCATCTGAATGCGCCGTCGGCCAGACGAATACGATATCGGGCGTCGATAAGGCCGGCATCCCCGGTCACGATCGCTGCTTTCCACTGTTCGGCGATAGCGGGCAGATCGTCAGGATGAACCACTGAGACCCAGCCTTCGCCAAGCCCCTCTTCACGGGGTTTCCCGACAAGCGCTTCCCACCGCGGGGCGATCTCCGTCACCTGTCCCTGAGGATCAGCGACCCACCCGATCTGCGGGCTGAGTTCGACATAGGCGCGATGATGGTCTTGAGTGCTGCGCAGGACTTTGAGCGCCATGATCAGGCGTTTTTGCTGCTCAGAAGTCACCTGCGCGACGCTCATCGAGCGCCAGGTGACGGCGATGGAGGCGGCCAGAAGCACGACGAAGGCCACGACCACCAACGACGCCAGTTCATCGGAGGTCGCTGAGCGGACAGCCGCTTCGACGGCTGCGCTTCCAGGCGTGATCGTCACGCCGGACATCGCGACGAGTTGCAGCGATATGATCGCCGAGAAAAGGGCCAGGGCGGCAGGCCACGCCAATGCTGGTTCCTTCCATCTCGCGAACAACCACCCCGACAGGGCGCTCATCGCAAGACCGATTGCGACAGCCGAGATGCTCACGAAATGATCGAGGGCGATGTTCCCGGCGACACGGATGGCGTAGACGTCCAGAAAATGAGCAATGGCGATGCCGACGCCGATAACGACGCCAGCCAATACGCCGCGCGGTTGGCTGAGAAAGCCGAGCACCCACCCCGCCATGGCGAGAGTCATGGCGGCGAGGAATGAGACGGACGCGATGGCCAGATCGAAGCCAATGTCGAGGTCGTTCCGGTAGCCCAGCATCGCCGTGAACTGCGTCGTCCACACACTGAGCCCTGTCACCGCGCCTGCGAAAAGCAGCCAGACTCGCCGAGACGCTTTCGTCTCGGCCTGCAAGGCGTGTTGCGCCACAACGATCGCGGTCAGAATTCCGAGCGCGCAGATACCGGTCGCCAACGCCACGAAACGCAGGTCATGCTGATAGACAACGGTCTCGTAAAGGCTCCACACGGCAACCCTTTTCGTTTCAACAATGTGATAAAAGAAAAATTCGCAAGACGCGTCAGCGAGAATAACTGCATTAAACGAAGGCGCGAATGTGTTCGGGGCCGCGCTTTAATTGTCTGCCGGGCTATGCCGCAACCGTGATTGTCTGCTGCGCTGTTTTTCGACCACAGGGCAGCCGCATTCGCGCGGGCGCATGCGATCAAAACGCCTCAAAAGAAATAGCCCGCAAAATCCTTACGGATTGACGTGCCTTTCGAAACTCTTGGTGAGTGCGCCGCCAACACAGTTACACTTGCGCCGCCCGCTTCTCGCCTGACTTTCGTGCTTGTTTGTTCGCGCCCGTTCTTTTTGACCGGATCCCTCGGTTCGTGTGGAACCAGTGAAACAAATGCTGGGGAGCATCCAGCGTGGCGGCGAGGCAGCCGCCGACTATGAGGCCTGAATGAGCGAGCATCCCGGCTGTGACGCCGAAAACGCCACCAGTCGCTTCAGGCATGCCTGCAGAAGCTTCATGCTCGCGATCGGCATCCTGCTGCTGCTCGTCGCGCCATTGGAGGAGGCTAACGCCGACGCCGGTTTTTCTCCCGCCCTGCTCACTGGACGCGACGCGCTACTCCCCCTTATCGAAAAATACGCCCTCGCAAACGCCGTCCCGGAAGCCTTGGCCGACGCCGTCGCGCATGTTGAGAGCGCTTATGATTCATCGGCGGTCGGGGGCGTCGGCGAGATCGGCCTGATGCAGTTGCGCCCGACCACCGCCGCCATGCTCGGCTTCACCGGCACGGATGAGGAACTGTTCGACCCCGAGATCAATATTCGCTACGGCGTCCTCTATCTTGCGCAAGCCTGGCGGCTGACGAAGGGCGATCTCTGCCAGACATTGATGAAATAC
>REDO01000023.1 GCA_007693435.1 Salinarimonadaceae bacterium
CCGGCCGATCTCGGTCTCGACATGGGCGTCGTCGGCGGGCCAGCGAGGCACGCGCTTTTCGGATTCGGGGGTGGTTGTGCTAGTGGGACGATCAGCCTGGTCCATGGGGTCGCTCCTATGGTGAAGGTTAGGGCCGGCGGGAAGGTCTCAACTTCCCCCCGGCCTGTTTCTGTGGTAGCACAGTTAAATGTGGATGGAAACCGTGGTATCAGAGAAAAAGCGCGGACCGGCTCCGACTGGCAAGGGGACGCCGGTCGTCGTGCGCGTCCAGCCTGATCTTCTCTCGTTGCTCGATGCCTGGATTGACGCGCAACCGGAGCCCAAGCCGACGCGCCCGGAAGCCGTCCGCCGCCTCCTGGCCGCAAAGCTCGCCGCCTCCTGAGCCATCACAGCACCTCGACGAAGGGCGTCCACTCGACTTCGCCGGCATTCCGCGCCGCGACGGCGAGCGCCATGATGAGCGCGACCATGCCGTCAATGCGGCCTCGCGAGCGGGCCTTGTCGAGCTTCCGGTTGCCGGCTGGATCGGCGGTCGCCACCGCGTTCGCAGCGCACCACGTCAGGATCGGGTTGTTGCCGTGCCGCAAGCGGCGATCGGCCACAAGCCGCTCGAGCAAGTCCACCGCCGGGGCCATGTCCTTGTAGCCCTGCCCGAACGCCGCCATCGGGATTTCTGCGCCGATCTCGGTCAGCTCCTTCGTGAAGGTGTCGATGCGCCAGCGGTCGAAGCCGAGCATGCGCAGATCGTACTGGCCGGCCAGCTCGGCGACCTTGTGCGCCACGAAGGCGGGATCGATGGTCGCGCCTGGCGTGGTCGAGAGGAAGCCGGCCTCGCGCCAAGCCCAATAGGGCACGCGGTCCTCTTCCTCTTTCTCGCGCAGGCCGTCGCCGGGAAGCCAGAAGTGCGGCACCACGTCGAACATGCCCTCGTCGTCAGGGAACACGAGCACGAGGGCCGTCAGATCGCGCACCGCCGAGAGGTCGAGAGCTGCGTAGCAGACGCGGCCGGCGAGGCTGGCGAGATCGGGCTTCTCGCCGTTCGCCATCCATTCCACAGAGGTCATGAAGTGCCGCTCGGCGCTCACGCGCTGGTTCAGGTGAAGGTTGCGGAAGGCCGGTTCCTTCGCCGGCATGCGCCGCGCCTGCGAGGCGAGGCGGCGCAGCTCCGAAAGCGCGAGGAAGTCGTCGAGCGCCGGATTGGCGAGCTTCCACGTCTCTTCGTCCCACGGGTCAGATTCGGGTGGTGTGGTGTACAGGAACAGCTTGAACGATGCGTCGTCGATCACGCCGTCCCGGACGCGCTTGCCGTAGTCGATCAGATCGGAGAGGGGCGCGAGATCGGTCGCGGCCTGCGTCGATATCACGATCATCAGCGGGTTGACGCGGGCGCCCATGGCGGTGTCGAGCGTGTCGAAGAGAGCCCGCGAGGTGGATTGTCCCAGCTCGTCGTAGATCACGCACGACGGCGAGAGCCCGTGCTTGCCGGCTACGTCCGCCGAGAGCGCAGCGAAGACCGATCCGGTGATGACGTCCTCAAGCTCCTTCGTGAACCGACGAACGGATATGCGATCGCTGAGGATCGGGTGCGCGTTCACCATGGCGACCATTTCTGCGAAGATCTTGCCCGCCTGGGCGCGGTCGTTCGCCGCCGAGTAAACCTCGCCGCGCCGTTCCGCTTCGGGGCCGCACAGGTGCGCCAGAGCGAGGCCGGCGGCCAGAGCGGACTTGCCGTTTTTCCTCCCCATCGAGCATACGGCCGTCCTCACGGGGCGCTCGCCGGCGTCGTCCTCGGCGTAGACCTGTTCGATCAGCTCACGCTGCCAAGGGCGCACGCGCATCTTCTGACCGGCGAGCTTGCCGGCGGTGATTTCCAGCGTTTCCAGAAACACGATGACGCGCTCGGCGCGGCTGAGTCCCGGCGCTTCCCACGGGACGACGACGAGCGTCGGGGAGGGGACGGGGAAGAGCGTCACCTGTGCGCTCGGCTGCGCTGGTCTGCTGATCGGCTTCGCGCCCGGTCCTCTTAAGCCCATGATCCACCTTGGTTTTTTCAGATTGGAACTAACTAAATTCGTAGCTCCCCCGTCGGTCCTGAGCGCGAGGGCTCTCGTCCTCAAACGGGGGTATCCCCTCCGAAGAATGGATGCGACGGATCAACGGGAAGGCCATCGAAGCCGGTGCCCCGGAAGCGAACGCCGTCGCCGCCCGGCTTATCGACTGCGGCGGTCTTCACGGCGTGGCACGAGGGACACATCGACATAAGCTGATCGAGGGGAGGGAAGGGATCGCCGCCGGAGGCGATGGCCTTCACGTGGTCGACGGTGTTCGCCGGGACTGCCCGGCCTCTCAGGCTGCACGGATGACAGACAGGCGAGGCGCTGAGCTTTGCTTTGCGGAGCCGCTGCCACTGCGAGGTGTTGTATGGCCAGTCAGCCATGACGCTCACCCCCGGTGATGATATCCGGGGCGGGGAGAAGCCCCGGATATATATACGTAGTATATATGCTCACCACCCCCCGTTTGAAAAACGTAATGATTTCAAGGACTTCCAGATCACCACCCGGACACCCCGCGATCACCACCCGTCCTAATGATTTCAATGACTTACAGGGAACCTCCCTCGCACCACCCGCGCGCATCAGCATGTCAGTTGCCCCTCTTCTCGCCTGTCTCGGGGTCGCGCTCGTCGGGCAGGAAAGGGTAGTCGTAGGGCGCTATAACGCTCTTCTTGTTCTTTCCAGTGCCAATTGAAGCGATACGAAGGTGGCCGTTTGCGAGCATCCGTTCATATAGGCCATGTATTTGGCGAAGCGTCATTCGGCCAAATTCGCCTGATTTCTTCAAATGCTTTGCTATATACATCTCCGCCCTGTTCGAGGGCGAAAGGTGGACGCCGGCGGAGAGGCCGCGCTTGATGATGTGGAGCAGCTTGTTTTCAGTGGCGAACTGATCGAACGCGCTCCCGCTTTCGGCCTCGTCTACCTCGAAGGCGCCATCGACATAGCGCAGGTTGATCGTCGCTGATCCGGGGGCGAAGTTGCCCTTGATGCGCTCCAGTGTGCGTGCGTCGCGGTCTGGGGGATCGCCGTCAGCCGGCTCGGGCTTGGACAGGTAAAGGACCGATCGAACGGCATTCCTCCAAGCGGTGCTGCCGGAGATGCCAGTGCCCTCCCGGAGTCCGGCGGCGCTCGGATGAGCGAGGATGACGACTGCGGCGTTGTTGTCGCGCGCAATGGCCTCGGCGAGGCGAACGTAGCGCGTCACCTGCTGGCGATCGATCTCAAGGCCGCCGAACGTGTCGGCAAGCGTGTCGATGATGACGAGCTGGATTCCCTCGTCCCTGCAGGCGTTCCGAAGGTTGTTGTACGCGGCGGTCGATTTGAGGCGCTTGGTCTTCTCGTCCGGAATGGCGAGAAGCGCCTCTTCTCCGGATAAGGTCTTCCAGAAGAGCTTGCCGTCGAGATCCTCGAAATCGATACCCATCGACCGATTGATGTCGGCCTGTCGGCGGTGCAGCTCGTCCTGGTCGTCCTCGGCCGATAGGTAGAGGACTTTGCGAGCCGCGATCTCCATTCCGAGAAAGAGTGCGCCGGTTGCGCAGCTCGTAGCGAGTTGCATGGCGAGTAGCGACTTGCCCGTGCCCCCGTCGCCGCTCAAGAGCGTCACCACCTTGTCGGGTATCCAGTCAGGCACGCACCACAGGCGAGGCGGGACCGGTGAGCCTTGGAGGGTCGACGGCTCAAATACCCATTGAACAGGCGGTTTGGCCTTGTCGATCAACTGGGCTGCCCGTTTCAATCCGGGCGCTGGCTTGTGCGGTTCCATTAAGCCACCTCCTTCGCAATCCGGCGAAGGTCGCGGGCGGCCTCTTCTCGCGCGATATAGAAGGTTTCCGGGTTCCCGTGAGCCGGCGAAAGGCGGGAGATCCTGCGAGCGATCTGGAGAAGCGCCTGCACGATTTCGGCCTGGTGCCGAACGGCTTTCGCAGTTGGGGAGCCTCGTGTAAGCCCTTGATATTTCACGGTCGCTTTTTCCCCGTTTCGGAAAAAAAGCGCAGTTTTATCAATTCGCTGGCTGGGACTCTGACTCCGCTAGTCTAGGTTCGAATCCTAGTCCCCCAGCCACTTTCAA
>REDO01000196.1 GCA_007693435.1 Salinarimonadaceae bacterium
CCCTTGGTAAGGGAGAGGTCGAGAGTTCAATCCTCTCTCGCAGCACCATGTCCCCCGAACGATTTTCGGCTCTCCATCTGAATGATTCAGGCGAGCGCGTCCGAGACACGCGAGGTCGCGTCGGACAAAATCCGTAGCCCGTGTTCGCCTCCCGTTCTCCGGACGGGGACGAGAGCTCTTTGCGTATTGGGCTCGCCTTGCAAATCATACTGAAGCTTGTTACGAATTATTTCCTTTGAGTTGGTGGGGCTGGACGCGCATCGTTCAACCTGTTCGCTACAATGGAGGCTGCGTTGGTCCTCCGATTTCGTATCCTTGCCTTCGGACTACTTGCCGTCGGACTACTTGCTTCAACATTGCCGCATGAAGCATATGCTGAACGCGCGGCAGTTCCGGAGCCTGCTGCAATTGCGGCGGCGAGCGCGCAGCAGGGTCATCCGGTTTCCGACATTGCAGGATTCGTCGTCGCGCAGGCGCGTACGGCGCCGCCGCCCCTGCCGGGAGGCGCGACGCAAGGCGCGCGACCGCCGCCATTGCCGTCCGGGGCCGGGACTCTGCGGCCGCCGGATTTGCCGCCGCGCAACGTTCCGCCGCCGTTGACGACCGGCGTCGCGCCATCCGGCCCTCCGCCCTTGCCCGCGCCGTCCGTCCGAGGCGGGCCGCCGCCATTGCCGCAAGCCGGCACGACACGGCCTGCGCCGCCGCCGGCGCCTCGCAGAGCCGCACAGGACACCGCGCCCAAGCCGATCCTTCGATTCGTGCAGCACACGCTCTATGACCGCTTTGGCTGGGGCCAGGACGTCGAAGCGTACTCGATCCTGCTCCCTTCGGACTGGTCAGTATCCGGCAAGGTCGCCTGGGGCGGCGCGCCGAACGCGCCGACCTGTATGGCGGTGGACCCCCAATTGATCATGTCGGCGCACAGCCCGGACGGGTTGTGGGGCTTTGAGATCATGCCGGCCCCGGCCGTCTCGTATATGGCGATGTCGCGTTTTGCGCCCAACCCGCTGCCATTCGACACGGGCGATTTGGGCGTGCGCGAGGCCAACGAAACGCTCGCGCGCCAGTGGCACATTCCGCGCAGCTTCTGCCGGGTGACGCCTAACATAACCATCGAGGGTCTGGTGGAAGAGGCGTTGCTGAGCAATCTTCGGCCGAACAGCCGCGTCCTTTCGCGCGAACCCCTGCCGGAACTTCGCGAGCAGTTGCAACGGACTCTCGACCGTCAAACGCCGATTCCGAACATGCAGGAAGAAGCGCTCGCCTTCCTGTATACGATCACCTTCGACACCCCGAACGGCCCGGTCGTCGAAGAGCTCGCAATATTTGCTTCGAATACTCTCACGAACAATCCTTCCTACGACGGGACTTCCCTTCAGCAGGCCATGATGACGGCGCAGCCGGTCTTTGCGCTGCGCTATCCGCCGGGGCGCAAGAGCGAGGCTGATCCGTTGATGATGGTCATCGTCAATTCGCTCCGGTCGAACCCGAGATGGGACGCGGCCATGGCGCGGCATAATGCGGAAATGAACCAGATCGCCGTAAGGGGCGCCGAGGATCGCAGCAAGATCTGGGCTGAGACGAGCCGAGCAGTCTCGGACATTCAGATGGAAGGCTGGCGGACGCGCGTCGAATCGAGCGACCGCATGATCGCCCTGTCCAGCGACCAGATCCGCGAAGTGACGCCGGTCAAGGATCCGGCGACCGGACAGGAATTCGAACTGCCCAACACCTATTCCACCTTCTACAGGAATCCGCAGGGCGAATTCCTGATGTCCGCCGACCCGAACTTCAGGGCGAGCGAACTCTTCCCGCATGAAAACTGGACGCGACTCGAGGACAATCCGCGCTGAGCGGCTTTTTCGAAATCAGGCAAAGGAGCGCATGAGATGACAGTCCGAATTCTTCCGACGCTGGCGGCGACGCTCCTCCTGATGGCCCCTGCCTTGATGACGCCGGCGACCGCGCAAGGGGGGCCGCCGCCGCTCGCTCCGCCGCCGCCGGCCGAGACGCAGACCGACGCGTCCTGGTTCGCGGCGATCGACGGCGCTCCGCAGGGACCGTTCACCCGGGAGCAGGTTCGGGATCGCGGATTGGCGCCGGATACGCTCGTCTGGCGGGAAGGAATGCAGGATTGGACGCCCTTGGCTCAGGTGCCCGAGCTGAACGCGGCCAGCGCGGAAGTCGCCGTGGCTCCGCCGCCTCTGCCGCCCCGGCCTGAAGCCGCGCAGACGCCCCCGGACACGACCGAATACTTCGTGGAGGAGAACGGAGCGTCCTCGCCTCCGCTGACCCGCGACGAGATCGCCCAGCGGATCGCGGCGGGATCGATCGACGGATCGACGCTCGTCTGGCACGAGGGCATGGCGGAATGGGCGGCGCTCGACAGCTCGCAGCTCGCCTCTCTTCTCCCCGCAGCGCCGCCCCGCGATCGCGCCGATCCCGTTACGCCGGACGCGATGGACGTCATAGTGGGCAGTTGGCGTGGCCGTGTCCTGCAGCCGGTCGACGGATTGCCCATGCCGGTCGAGATCGACGTCACGGCCGTCTACGGGCGGGACGGAAAATTCTCCTATACCGGCAACGGCATGATGGATCTGCGCAGTCAGGGCGTCGAACAGCCGGTCCGGCTCGAAATCGCGATAGAGGGCGACTGGCGAGCGCAGATGCAGGCGCCGAACAAGGTGCGCGCGAACCTGTCGGGCACGATCAGGATGTCCGCCCCCCAACTCGATCTGGTCGAGACTGAGCCGCTGGAAGAGGTGCTCGATCTCGAGATCATCGATCGCAACACCGTTCGCGACGACGAAGGCAACGTTTTCTCGCGCGCGCCCGGGTGAATTTCGTCCCGTCGTTTCGATCCGGAGAGACCTAGATGCGCAAGATCGTATCCCTCGCCTCCTGCGTGGCCGTCGCGGCCCTGGCGCTGCCCGCCTCCGGCCAGGCCCAGGAAACGTTCTCGATCCCCCTGATCGTCGATTTCGAGGCGCCGGCCGACGCCGACTTTCACCGGTATGTCGCGGAACGTCTGGCCGGGAGCCTGGCCGATGGCGCGCTGGTGGTCGAAGCCGACAGCGCGCCCGGCAATTGCCGCTTCGCGACGTCCGATCTGTCCAACGAGGGGGTTCGCGCCGCTTTCGTCGATGTCGAGACCGACGTTGAGCCGGTTGACGCATCGGACGGCCTGCTGCGCGGCGCCGGTCTGATGATGAAATACGGCTCCGGCGACGTGACGGGTTTTCTCGCGTTCCTCGTGAACGGACCCAGATACGAGGTCGTCGCCTTCGTCGGCGGCGCTGTTATGCAAAGCATCGGCGGCTCGACGAGGGAACAGCCGGAACGGCCCGTGACGCTCGCGGCGCGGGAGAACAACGGCGGCGCAGACTTTTTCCTGAACGGTGAGCGGATCGCCACCCTCTCCGACAGCCGGGTTTCGGGAAGGGCGATCGGCCTGGTTCATTGTGGGACCGGGCGTTTCGTCTTCGATGATTGGGGGCTGAATACGACGGGGACGATCGCCGGAGAGCCCGAAACGGCCGCCCCGGCTCCCGAGGCGGCGCCTGCCTCGGTCGACCATTCCGACACGCCTGCTGCGGGCGTGAGCGCCTCCGGCGGCCCGCCGCCCTTGCCGTCGTCCGAATGGTGGGTGGAGCACGAGGGCGCGCCGCTGGGACCGCTTACCTTGCCCGAACTGCGCCGGCGGCTCGACGACGGCCGGAGCAGTCCCGCGAGTCTCGTCTGGCGCGAGGGCATGGACAACTGGAAGCCGGCGCAGGACGCGCTCGATTGAAGACAGGCCGGCTCGCGGCGGGGCGATCCGCCGGATTCGTCCGCGAGCCGCCCTTCGCTTCATGCAGATGAGCGCACCGCCTCGAAGGGGGCGATGCGCTCTGCTTGCGCCGCCGTAGGGGCGGCGGGAACTCCCCAAGGTCAGTTGCGCGCCGATGGAGCCGTTCACGCCCGTCGCAACGGCGGCGATCGCCGATGCGGCCAAGATCGAGAACAGGAATTTGGTTTTCATTGCGCGGTTCTTCCCCGCGTCGCGGTTCCCACGCGCGTATAATTTAGTTGTTTTATTTCAAGCGCTTGAACTCAGTCAGCGCGAATTTATTTTTTGCACACAACTG
>REDO01000020.1 GCA_007693435.1 Salinarimonadaceae bacterium
CCGTGGATTTGGTGGAGCCAGGCGGAATCGAACCGCCGACCTCTTGAATGCCATTCAAGCGCTCTCCCAACTGAGCTATGGCCCCACTTTTCAACCGTCGCCTTTGGGGAGCGGCGGGCAGGTTCCTCGCGCTCGGAGGCGTTACGGAGCGCCTGTTTAGCTGGGCGCCCCGCGAAGTCAAGTGTCTTCTTCGTCGTCGATGTCGCCGTCGATGAGGTCGGAGACGTCGTCGTCGCTTTCCTCGTCATCGGGCAGGAAGGCGTCGTCTGCGTCGTCTTCGATCTCGATGTCGTCGTCGTCCACGGTGACGGCCGGCTTCTCGCTGGCGGCGTCCGCTTCCTCGAGCGGCACGAGGACGACGTCGGCCGTGGCGGCCTCGTCCTCTTCCGCTTCGACTTCGGGCTCGGCGGCCGCCGGACGGGCCTTCACCACGCCCTCGAAATAGGACAGCGGATAGGACGCGCCCGTATACGGCGACACGATCGGGTCGCGGTTGAGGTCGTAGAACTTGCGCCCGGTCTCGGGGCAGGTCCGCTTGGTGCCGAGTTCCGCTTTGGCCAAGGTTCGAACCCTTCGTTTGTCTCGCACTGATGGATCGCGCTGCGTTTGTCGCGTATCGCCGGTCTTGTCAAATGGGAAATGCGCCGGGCGGGTGACGCGCGCGGCGCCGCATGCTAACGAGCGCCGGTCCAACGAGCGCCGTTCGGGCGCTCCTCAGTCTCCACCGCCTTCGAGGCCAGCGCGCGCCGGCCCGTATCGAGGAATTCGCCCGTGTCGCACGGTCTCGCGCCCGCCCCCCTCTCCGCCCGCCCCGGACGCCCCCTTTCGGGAAGCCTGCGCGTCCCCGGAGACAAATCCATTTCGCATCGCGCGATGATTCTCGGGCTGCTCGCCATCGGCGAGACGCAGATCGAGGGGCTTCTTGAGGGCGACGACGTGCTGCGCACGGCCGACGCCTGCGCTGCCCTGGGCGCGCAGGTCGAGCGGGTCGGCGAGGGCGCCTGGCGCGTCGCCGGCGTCGGGATCGGGGGTTTGTCCGATCCGTCCGAAACGCTCGATTTCGGCAATGCCGGCACGGGCTCGCGCCTGATGATGGGCGTCGTCGGCTCGCATCCCGTCACCGCGACCTTCGACGGCGACGAAAGCCTGCGCAAGCGCCCCATGGGGCGCATCGTCGAGCCGCTCACGCGCATGGGCGCGACCGTGGTGAGCCAGGCCGAGGGAGCGCGCCTGCCGCTGACGCTGAGCGGCCCGCGCGAGACCATCCCCGTCGTCTACGAGACGCCCGTGCCCTCCGCCCAGATCAAGTCGGCGGTGCTGCTCGCCGGCCTCAACGCGCCCGGAACCGTCACCGTCATCGAAAGGGAAGCGAGCCGCGACCACACCGAGCGAATGCTGCGCCTGTTCGGGGCGCAGGTCACCGTCGAGCCGCATGGCGAGACCGGACGCCGGATCGCCCTGCGCGGCCAGCCGGAACTGCGCGGGACGCGCGTCGTCGTGCCCGCCGATCCCTCCTCCGCCGCTTTCCCGATCGTCGCGGCGCTGATCGTCCCGGGCTCCGACATCATCGTCGAGGGCGTGATGACGAACCCTTTGCGCACGGGCCTCCTGACGACGCTGCTCGAGATGGGCGCCGATATCGTGACCCTGAACCAACGCGAGGAAGGCGGCGAGACGGTCGCGGATCTGCGCGTGCGGCATTCGGCCTTGCGCGGCGTCGACGTGCCCGCGTCGCGCGCGCCATCCATGATCGACGAATATCCGATCCTCGCCGTCGCCGCCGCCTTCGCGACGGGCGAGACGCGCATGCGCGGCCTGCACGAGTTGCGCGTCAAGGAATCCGACCGCCTCCAGGCCGTGGCCGACGGGCTCGCGCAGGCGGGCGTGACGCACCGCGTCGAGGGCGACGACCTTGTCGTTTCGGGCACAGGCGAAGCGCCGCGCGGCGGCGGAACGGCCGCGACGCATCTCGACCACCGCATCGCCATGAGCTTCCTCGTCATGGGGCTCGGCGCGCGCGAGGGCATGGCGGTCGACGACGGGGCGATGATCGCCACGAGCTTCCCGACCTTCGTGAGCCTCATGCGCTGCCTCGGCGCCGATCTCGGCGAGGACGGCCCGTAATGACGCCGCCGCTCGTCGTCGCCATCGACGGCCCGGCCGGCGCCGGCAAGGGCACGCTCGCCAAAAGGCTCGCCGCGCATTACGGGCTCGCGCATCTCGATACCGGCCTGCTCTATCGCGCCGTCGGCCGCGCGTTGCTCGATGCCGGCCTGCCGCTCGAGGATGCGGACGCGGCGCATGCGGCCGCGCTCTCCCTCGATCTCGGCTCGCTTTCGTCGGAGCGCCTGCGCGACAGGGGCGCCGGGGAGGCGGCGTCGATCGTCTCCGCCTATCCGGCGGTGCGCGCGGCGCTTCTCGACCAGCAGCGCTGCTTCGCCGCGCGCGCAGGCGGCGCCGTGCTCGACGGGCGCGACATCGGCACGGTGGTCTGCCCCGACGCATCCGTGAAGATCTATGTCGTCGCCTCGGCCGAGGAGCGGGCGCGCCGGCGCCATGCCGAACTCGCGCAGGCCGGCGAGGCGGCCTCCTTCGCCGATATCCTCGCCGATATCCTCAAGCGCGACGAGCGCGACATGAACCGCGCCTCCGCGCCGCTGAAGCCCGCCGACGACGCCGTGATTCTCGACACGACCGCTCTGGATCCCGACGCGGCCTTCGCCAAGGCCTGCGCAATCGTGGACGCCGTCGCGGCGGACCGCGCGCCGGGTCCCTGATCTCACTCACGCAATCGTGAGGCTGAGCAAGACGAAGCGAAATCACCGCTTGGCAGACGCGCACGCCGTGCGCCCGGCGCAATCGAACAGCGCATGACTTGCGCGCGGGTTTCGCGGCCCGCACTCTTGACGCATGGGAAGGTGACCGCATCCCCGGCCGCCGTCAGCACAGGACGACGCGCATGCTTCGCAACCTGCTCCCGCGCCGGGTCCGGGCGGCCGTCGCTTCCCTGGCCTTCTGCCTCGCCCTTTCCGCCGCCTCTCAGGCGCGCGCCGAGACGGAGGTCGACGTGGCCCTCGTGCTCGCGGTCGACATCTCCTTTTCGATGAGCATGGAGGAGCTCACGCTCCAGCGTGACGGGTTCGTCGACGCCTTCCGCTCGCGCGAGGTGCAGAACGCCATCGAGAACGGCCTGACCGGCCGTATCGCCGTCACCTACATGGAGTGGGCCGGCGTCGCGGGGCATGCGGTCCTCGCGCCCTGGACCGTGATCGAGGACGCCGCCGGCGCGGTGGCTTTCTCCGCCGTCATCGAGGCCCAACCGACGCGGCGCATGCGCCGGACCTCGATCTCCGCCGCCATAGACCGCTCCATGGATTTGCTGGCCGACAGCGGCGTCTTCGCGATCCGCGAGGTGATCGACATTTCCGGGGACGGCGTGAACAACGAGGGGCGCCCGGTCGAGGCTGCGCGCGACGCGGCGCTCGACAGAGGCGTCATCATCAACGGCCTGCCCATCATGATCGAGCGCCATGGCGCGTTCGACATCGCCAATCTTGACGCCTACTTCGTCGACTGCGTCATCGGCGGGCCGGGCGCCTTCGTCATACCGGTGCGCGAGCCCGAGCAGTTCGCCGAAGCGATCCGGCGCAAGCTGGTGCTCGAGATCGCGGGAATCACGCCCGAGCCGGATCTCGTCCGGCGCGCAGACGATTCGTCCCCGATCGATTGCCTGATCGGCGAGAAGCTCTGGATGCAACGGCGCGGCTTCACGCCCTGACGCGCCTCAATGCGCCAGCACGGCGTAGACGTCGCCCGAATTGGCCTCGTGCGGCAGCGCGGCGATGCGCCGGGCGATATCTCGCGCCGTCAGCCATTCGCCGGCCTCGAGCCGCTGGGTCTCGCCCAGCGCGAGGTCGAAGCGGTAATCGCCGAGCGCCTCGAGCCGCGCGACGCAGGCATGCGACACGTCGGGCTGGATCGTCGTGAATTCGAAGGAGAGCGCCGGCGGCGCCTGCGTCAGGCCGGCGAGGACGCGATCCTCGAAACCCTCGACGTCGATCTTCACGAAATCGGGCGCCCCGAATTCCGCGATGAGCGAATCGAGCGTGCG
>REDO01000156.1 GCA_007693435.1 Salinarimonadaceae bacterium
ACGTCCAGCGTGATCATGTCGCCGTCGCGCACCAACCCCAACGGCCCGCCGATGGCGGATTCGGGGGCGACGTGGAGCACGATGGTTCCGAAGGCGGTTCCGCTCATGCGGGCGTCGGAGATGCGCACCATGTCCTTGACGCCCTCGCGGGCGAGCTTGCGCGGGATCGGCAGGTAGCCCGCCTCCGGCATGCCCGGCGCGCCCTTGGGGCCGGCGTTGCGCAGGACGAGGATGTCGTCGGCGGTGACGTCGAGATCGGGATCGTCGACGCGGTTCGTCATGTCCTCGACCGAGTCGAAGACGACCGCGCGCCCCGTATGCTTCAGGAGATGCGGCGAGGCGGCCGATTGCTTGATGATCGCCCCGTCGGGCGCGAGGTTGCCGCGCAGCACCGCCGTCGCGCCGCCGCTCTTGAGCGGGTTGGCGCTGCTGCGGATGATCGTCTGGCCCGCGATCTCCTCGGCCTTGGAGATGCTGTCGGCGATCGTGCCGCCGTCGACGGTCGGCGCGTCGAGCGCGAGATGGTCGCGCAACTCGCGCAGCAGGCGTGGCATGCCGCCGGCCCAGTGGAAATGCTCCATGTAATGCGAGCCGGAGGGCTTCAGGTCGATGAGGACGGGAACGTCGCGGCCCACCCTGTCGAGCTCGTCGAGATCGAATTCGAAGCCGCAACGGCCGGCGATTGCGGCGAGATGGACAACGCCGTTGGTCGAGCCGCCGATCGCCTGCAGGACGACCATCGCATTGTGGAAGGCGTTTTTCGTCAGGATTTTGCGCGGGGTCAGCCCCTCCGTCGCCAGCGCCACGGCGCGCCGCCCGCTCGCCTCCGCCGCGCGGATGCGGTCGGCGTGGGTGGCGGGGATCGTGCCTGTTCCCGAGAGCGCGATTCCCATCGCCTCGACGAGGCAGCCCATCGTGCTCGCCGTGCCCATGACCATGCATGTGCCCTGCGTCGGCGCCAGCCGTTCGCTCACCGCCTCGATCTCGGCCTCGTCGAGCTCGCCGGCGCGATGCTGGGCCCAAAGGCGTCGGCAATCGGTGCAGGCGCCGAGCACCTCGCCCTTGTGATGGCCGACGAGCATCGGGCCGGTGATCAGCTGGATCGCCGGCACGTTCGCGCTCGCAGCCGCCATGAGCTGGGCCGGCACCGTCTTGTCGCAGCCGCCGATCAGCACGACCGCGTCCATCGGCTGCGCGCGGATCATCTCCTCGGTCTCCATGGCCATGAGATTGCGCAGGAACATCGATGTCGGGTTGGCGAAGCTCTCGTGGATGGAGATCGTCGGGAACTCCATCGGCAGCCCGCCGGCGAGCATCACGCCGCGCTTCACCGCCTCGATCAGGCGCGGCACGTTGCCGTGGCAGGGGTTGAAGTCGCTGAAGGTGTTGGTGATGCCGACGATCGGACGGTCGAGCGCGTCGTCGGAAAAGCCCGCAGCCTTGATGAAGGCCTTGCGCAGGAAGAGCGAGAACCCGGCGTCGCCGTAGCTCGTCAGCCCCTTGCGCAATCCGCTCTTCGGCTCGTTCCCGCTTTCGTCGGCCATGGCGGCGCTCCTCTCCGTTTCATACGAACCGATAGCAGGAAAAACATTTGATCTTGAAGGCGGCCCCGATTTTCGCGGCGCGCGCGAGAGCGCGTTCCGCATTGGCGCTCGCGCCGGTCAAGCGTCGCGCAGCAGAGCCGCCATCGCCGGATCGCCGAGCGCGCAGAATTCGGGATTGGCGAAATCCAGCGCCGCCCCAGGCGGCCGCCTTGCGTATTGAAGGGGCGCGCCGTCGAGGGCGACGACGCAGCCGCCGGCGGCCCGAAGGATCGCGTCGCCGGCCGCGGTGTCCCATTGCATCGTCGGCCCGTGGCGGGGATAGAGATCGGCCTCGCCGGCGGCGATGCGGCAGAATTTCAGCGACGAGCCGAGACCCCGCACCTCGCCTGCGCGCATACGCTCCAGCACCGCGTCGGTGCGGGCGTCGCGATGCGAGCGGCTCACGAGCGCCACCGCCGCGCCGGAGCCCACGGCCCGCGCGCGTATCGGCCTTGCATCGACGATAACGCCGTCGCCGTCGATACGGGCAGCAAAGGCGCCAATATCTGCGTCGGCGTAGACCAGCTCACCGGTGGCCGGCGCAAAAATAACTCCGAGCACGGGCGCGCCATCCGCGACGAGCGCGATATTGACCGTGAATTCGCCATTGCGCGCGACGAATTCTCGCGTGCCGTCCAGCGGATCGACGAGGAAGAAGAGGTCGGAAGCCTCCGGCAACCGGCCGGAATACGCGCTCTCTTCGGCAATGACGGGAATGTCCGGCGCGATGGCGCGCAAGCCTTCGATGATCACGCATTCCGCGCGGATGTCGGCCAGCGTGACCGGAGAACTATCGTTCTTGTACTCGACATCGAACGGCGATCCGTAGACCGCCATGATCTCCCGCCCGGCCGCAATCGCGACTTGCGCCACCGCCGCCACGTCCCGGATACCGGGCCGCGGCATTATTTTTGTCATTGCGCCCTCGCCTCGTGCACGGACTTGGCTGACGGTAACCGTCCGCATGCGAGGTTGTCGAGAGCCGACTGCAGGAGTCGTGAGAGAGAAGCGAAAAGGGCGTCAGATCAACCGGCGGCCTGCAACGCCGCACGCGTCAATCCGTCGGGGCCGAGATCGGCGTTTTCTTCAACGGCGAGCATTTCCGACAACCGGTTCCGGGCGCGGTTGACGCGGCTCTTGATCGTTCCGACCGCGCATTCGCAGATCTCTGCAGCCTCTTCATACGAGAAGCCGGAAGCGCCGACGAGAAGAAGCGCCTCGCGCTGATCTGCGGGAAGGCGAGCGAGCGCGATGCGGAAATCCTGAAAATCGAGATGCGAACCCTGCTCCGGCTGGCTGGCGAGACGCGCGGCGTAAGCCCCGTCGGGATCTTCGACCTCGCGACGACGTTTGCGGAACTCGGAGTGAAACAGATTGCGCAGGATGGTGAAGAGCCAGGCGTTCAGATTGGTTCCGCGTTGGAAACGATGGATGTTGGCGAGCGCGCGCAGGAGCGTGTCCTGTACGAGGTCGTCGGCGCGATCGACGTGACCGGACAGGGATATCGCGAAGGCGCGCAAACTCGGGACGGCCGCGAGCAGCTCGTCCCGCAACTCGGGTTCGATACTCATCGAGAGGCTTCCCTGTCGCCGTCCGATTTATCGGCTCCATGCTCCGGCGGATGCTCCGGCGGCGCGCCGTCGAGCTGCGCGAGAAGCGATCGAAACCGTTCGGGTACAGGTTGTTCTAGCAATTCGCCATACATCGCCCGCAAGCGGTCGCCGATACGGGCCTGCGTGGCCAAGTCGAGCTTCACACTGCGTCCGGAGCGCTCCGCCGCAGCATTTTCCTCAACGGCCTCAGGATCTTCGACGCCGTTTCTCCTGGCTTTGGTCATTCTCTTTTCCTGGTCCCATCCAATAAACCGAACCGTCCGAGCCCCGGTTATTCGCGCTCATGCTCAAGCGACAAGTCCCAGACCCACGAAAAGTTCCCACAATTCCGTCGCAATTTGATTGTCGCCTTGCCGACCGCGCCGGATGCGCTCTGCGTGGAACCATAGCCTGTTTCGAGCGTTGTAGAATGCTCGCCTCGCGCAAAAGCGTCATATCAGGCCAGAAAAAGGAAACCGAGCTCATGTCGACAGCCGAGATCGTAGCCCCGCAACTGCCTTACCTGCGTCGCTACGCCCGCGCCCTGACGGGAACGCAGTCTGCAGGCGACGCCTATGTCGTGGCGACGCTGGAGGCGCTGATCGCTGATCCGGGGACGCTCTCCTCCAATGCCGATGCGCGTCTCGCGCTGTTTCGCATCTTTTCCGCGATCTGGAATTCCCTCGGGGTGAACGAGCGCGGAGAGCCGGTCGAGCCGGGGGCGCCCGCCGAGACGCGCCTCAACGAGATCGCTCCCGCGCCGCGCCAGGCTTTTCTGCTTTCCTGTCTCGAGGGGTTCTCCGAAGAGGAGAGCGCGCACATCCTGCAGGTGGACGTCGATACGATCCGCGAACTCGTCGACGAGGCCGGACGTGAACTGGCGGCGGATATCGCGACCGACGTCATGATCATCGAGGACGAACCGCTGATCGCGATGGACCTCGAAGCGATCGTGGAAAGTCTTGGTCATACGGTTATGGGCGTCGCGCGCACGCGCTCGGAAGCAGTCGCGCTCGCCCAGAGCAAGCGCCCCGGGCTCGTCCTCGCCGATATCCAGCTGGCCGACGGCAGTTCGGGCCTCGACGCCGTGAACGATCTTCTGGAGACGTTCGAGACGCCGGTGATCTTCATCACCGCCTATCCCGAACGGTTCCTGACCGGCGAGCGGCCGGAGCCCGCCTTCCTGATCGCCAAGCCGTTCCAGCCGGCCAACGTTTCCGCCGTGATCAGTCAGGCGCTGTTTTTCGAGCAGCGGGCGCATCGCCGCCGCGAAATCCGCGCGCACGCCTGAGAAGGCGTCAGGCGGCGAGCGCCGCCTGCGCGTCGTGCCGGATACGCTGCACCATCGCACGCACCCCGTTGGAGCGTTGGGGAGTCAGATGCTCGGACAGGCCGAGTTCGTCGAAAATGGCGGACGCGTCGATTTGGAGTATCTCGTCGGCCTTGCGCCCTGAATAGAGGGCGATCATCAGCGCGACGAGTCCGCGCACGATATGGGCGTCGCTGTCGCCGCGAAGCGTGAGGACCGGGCCGCCCTCACCCGGCTCGACATGAGTCTCCAGCCAGACCTGGCTGGCGCAGCCCTGAACCTTGTTGTCGTCACGATAAGCCTCCTCGGGAAGCTTCGGCATGAGCTTCCCGAGTTCGATCACGTAGCGATACCGTTCCTCCCAGTCTTCGATGAGCTCGAAGTTCGAGAGGATTTCGTCGATGTTCGAAGACATGGGCTAAATATGCCGCCTGGAGGGGGACGCGCAAGCGCGTTCGACAGGCGCGTCGCTGGGCCGCTGCGACGGTCCGGACCGGTCAGGGGCTCCGCGAGGGCGCGAGCGCGGCGTCGGCCAGCTGTTGCGCGATCTCGATGGCGAGGCGATCGCGCGCATGGCGCGGCACGGCCGACCAGTTCTGGTAGCGCGGATCGTCGAGCGCCGCGAGCACCTGCTTTTCCAGGGCGGCCATGTCCAACGCACGCTCCGCGGGCGCGGCGGCCTCGTGAACCGGCGAGAAATGGAAAATCACGGCGACGACAGCAAAGACGCGCAGAAGAAAGAACATGGCTCCCGTCCGTTGGCGAAGGGCGTCGGCGAAGGACGCGGATTGCGTCCCTGTCGATAGCGAGACTGCGCGGCGGCGGTGAATCCTCCGTGACCACGCAAGACGGATCGCTCGGCTTGGTTAAGGCTTGCTGATCGCCCACATGCGCCGGACATCGGCCTATCCCGGGGCGGGACGCATCGGTCGGCGGCGCCTTAACGGACCGTTCTCCATATCCGCCATCCCTACCCGCGAGGATCGTCCCCCCTTAGCGTTCGCTTAAGTCCCGGCTGCGAATAATCTCCGCTATCGACACACAGGGAGCGCGGCTGAAACCGCGTTCAAAATTGCTCAACTCGGACAGGTTTTCAGATTTGGAGCGGCTTCTGGCGGGCCTCGTCCACGAATCGGCGCGCAGCGACGCGACCGAGTCGGCGCGCCACCGCCGTTTCATCGCCTCGCGCCTGACTATGGGCGTGATCGCTCTCGCCTGCCTCCCTGTATACGTCGCGCTTCGGGGCGCTCCCGACGTACTCGAATTCGTTCTCTTCGCCTGCTTGATCGGACCGCTCTTCGCAGCGCTGGCGCTGGCGCAAACCGGCTCTCTTACGTTCGCTCACGGGATATCGGCGACATCGTTCGCGGGCTTTATCGTCTGTGTCGCGGGAGCGACGGGCGGGGTTTCGTCGGCGGCGACCATCTGGCTGGTCGCGGTTCCGCTCGAAGCCCTGCTTTCGGGCTCGCGCCGCTCGGCCGTCGTCGCCACTGTCGTCGCCACGGTCGCGACGGTCGTCATCGCGCTTCTCGATCTGACCGGCGCCCTGGCGACTTCCGATGCGGTGCCGCCCTTCTTCGCCTCCACGGTCTTCGCCCTGTTCGCCATCGCACATGCCGGCGCGCTCGCGGTGGCCGTCTCGCGCGCCGAGGATGTCAGCCGCAACGCGCGTCGCCGGCGCGACTCCGAGAATCGCTGCCTATTCCAGGCGGTCGACGACCTCGTCACCTGGCATGACGTCAACGGCCACATCGTCAGTGCGAGCGCCGGCTCGATGAAGCTCCTCGGCGTGCCCTCCAGCGCGCTCGAGGGGCGCGGACTGCTCGCGCGGGTACATATTCAGGACAGGCCGGCCTATCTCAAGGGCGTGAGCGACGCAGCGGTCGGCGGACAGGCCGTGCGCGTCCAGTTCCGTGTGCATTACGGCGACGCGCTGCGCGGGGATTCGGGTCGGGTGATCTGGGTCGAGATGCGCGCTTCGCGCCTCGACGGCCCAGGCCACGAGGCCTCCGGAGTCATCGCTGTGACGCGCGACATCACGCTCCAGAAGCGGCACGAGGAAGATCTAGAGCTCGCGCGCATCAAGGCGGAAAACGCCGACGCGCTGAAGGGCCGGTTCCTCGCGACCGTGAGCCACGAGCTGCGCACGCCGCTCAACGCGATAATCGGCTTCTCGGAAATTCTTTCCTCCGAGACGATGAACTACATCGATGCGGATCAGCGCCGCGATTACGCCCGCATCATTCATGAATCCGGCCACCATCTGCTCGACGTGGTCAATTCGCTGCTCGATATTTCGAAGATCGAGAGCGGGAATTTCGACTTCTCCCCGGCGCATTTCGACGCTCGCGCTCTGGTGAACGGCTGCATCGACCTCATGCGACTGAAGGCGGACAGTCTGGGCGTGGCGCTGCAGGCCGACATACCGGCGGAAGCGCTCGGCCTCGTGGGCGATCAGCGCGCCTGCCGCCAGATCGTCATCAACCTGCTGTCGAACGCGATCAAGTTCACTCCGGCGGGCGGCTCGGTCATGGTGACGATGCGCGGGGATCGCCAGCGCGTGATCCTCAGCATCTCCGATACCGGCGTCGGCGTCGGCGAAGAGGATCTTGACAAGCTCGGAAATCCCTTCTTCCAGGCCCGCTCGACCTATGACAGGCAGCACGAGGGGACGGGACTTGGCCTGTCCGTCGTGCGCGGGCTGGTCGGCCTGCACGGCGGCTCACTGACGATCGAGAGCGCCAAGGGCGAGGGCACGCTCGTCACCGTAGAGCTGCCGTTGGACTGCACCATTATCCGGGACGAGGAGCCGCGCGCGCCGATCCCGATCCGCACGGCCACCCGGCGCGTCTCGCGTCCGGTCAAGGATGAAGTCGACAAGGAGTACAAGCGCAGTGCGTGACGGTTTGGCCGCCCGGTCGGGACGCGATTTCAGGACGTATCACGGCAAGTCTCGCAGGAAAGGACGCGGCGCGTCCTTCGCCGGCGCGGCCACGGGTCTCGTGGCGCGCAATCCCGGCATCGCCTTCGCGGCCTTCCTCTTCGTCGCTGCGGCAGCCGCGATCGCGTTCAACGCGCTGACGCTGCAACAGGCCCGCCATCCCGCGCCTCTCTTCGCGGCGGGCGAGAGCGGACTGTCAGCCATCGTCGTCGTCCCAGCTCCGCCGCCGGCGCCGCATGTCGATCGATCCGCTTCGGCGCCGCAGGAGATTGATCCGAGGCAACCCGCTCCGCCTACTTCGATCGCCGATCTCGTGCCCCCGCCGCCGCCGAGCCGGCCGGCGCGCGAGGCGCCCCGTCAGGTCTCCGACCCGATCGGCGCGCTCATCCGTGGCGAGGATATCGCCGCGACGACAGGCTCGATCGCGGCGGAGCCGGACTTGCGCGTGCGGGAGGCGCAGCGCGCGCTTGCCAATCTCGGCTACGGCCCGCTCGCCATCGACGGTCTGGACGGCCCGATGACCCGCGACGCGATCCGGCGCTTCGAACGAGCCCAGGGTCTCGCCGTAACCGGGTCGCTCAACGCGGACACCGTGCGCGCCCTCGCCATCCGCTCCGGCGTCGCGCTCGATTGAGGGCGACATGCGTCTGCGCTCGGATTTCTTCGCCGCGGCCCTGATCAGACGCTGCGCCGTCGAGGGCGTGGTCGCAGTCCAGAGGCGGCGCGGTTCATCGGAATCCGGCGCGATCTTCGTCAAGGTCGACAGGCTCGACGGCACGGCCGATCTTTACGGCCCCGCCCCGCAAAGCCTGATGGAGGAAGGCGACGCCACACGGCGCTTCGCCGCGGTGATGCGCGAAGCGCCGGCGGGCGAAGTCGAGGAAAAGATGCGGCGCGAAGCCCGTTTCGATCCGGATCTCTGGCTGATCGAGATCGAGGATCGCGAGGGCCGCTGTTTCCTCGATCTGGCCGAGTGACGCGGGTTCAGGGCTCCAGGAGCCTCAGGACGGCAGGCGGCAGCGCAAATGCGCCGAGATGGACCGCCGCAGAGTAATACCGGAATTCGAGCCTGCTCGCCGCCACGCGCGCAGCCAGCGCCTCCGGTTCGCCGAGCCGGCCGGGATCGTCCGTCGCGAAGCCGAGCGCGATGGGGCCGCCCGTATAGGTCGGAACAGCTGCGAGATAGCAGGTCGCATATCTGAAAATCCGGCGAAGGGCGATCATGCTGGCGCGCAGTTGCTCGCCCTGGAACAGGGGGACGCCGTTTTGCGTGACGAGCGCGCCGCCGGGGCGCAGGCGACGACGGCATGCGGCGTAGAACTCTGGTGAGAAAAGCGCCTTCGCCGGCCCGACGGGATCAGTCGAATCGATCAGGATCACGTCGAACGACCGATCCGTCCGGGCGACGAAGGCCGTCCCGTCATCGATGACGATCTGGACGCGCGGGTCGTCGAAGGCGGCCCCGCAGATCATCGACAGGTGACGGCGCGCGGTCTCGACGACCTGGGCGTCGATCTCGACGACGGTCACGCGGATGTCGGGGTGCCGAAGCGCCTCGCGCAACGCGCCGCCGTCCCCACCGCCCACGATCAGCACGTCCCTGACTTCGCCATGGCCGAAGACCGGCGTGTGGACGATCATCTCGTGATAGACGTGGTGGTCGCGTTCCGTGAGCTGGATCACCCCGTCGAGCGCGAGCACGCGCCCGAACGAGGCGTTGTCGAAGATGGCGAGTTCCTGATGCGCCGTCTTTTCGTAGTGCACCAGACGGTCGACCCGGAAGCTCTGCGCGTAGCCGTCGTGCAGGGCCTCCGTGTAGTTCAACATGGCATCAGGCCGCGCTTGTGCTCGGCGAGTTGCACGCGTTCCGGCGAGAACGCCTCGCGCAGCACGCGGATCGCCTCGTGGGGACGCGCGCTGCCGCACATGAAGATGTCGACCGCCGCGTAGCCGCATTCGGGCCAAGTGTGGATCGAGATGTGGCTTTCAGCCAGCACCGCCACGCCCGATACTCCCCCGTTCGGAGAGAAATGGTGCAGGTCGATATTGAGAAGCGTCGCTCCGGCGGCGGCGGTTGCGTCCCGAAGGGCCTTTTCGACCCTCGCGAGATCGTCGAGACCGCTGGCCTCCCATAGATCGACGATCAGGTGCGTGCCCGCGAAGAGCAGCCCGTCCTTCTCGACGAAATGGTCGAGCTGGGGCTCGTCATGACCCGTGTCTCGCTCCGGGGCGAGCGCCTCCGGAACGATCGTCTTCGTGGAGATCGCGATCCGCTCGTCGTTCGCGGGAATCGGATCGGTGCTCACCTCTTTGGTTCGGTCGCCTGCATCGCGCAGGTCCAAGTCCATCCCCAATTCGGCAAGGCGGGAGTTGTGTCGCATCCCGTGCCCTCCTAACCAGTAGATGAACCCAGCCAGCATTTTTATGTGCCTTCGGGTCAGAGCCCTCGGTTCTGGACAGTCGGGAGCCCGAATTCAAGCGAAAAGATAATTTTATTTCGCGACGCTGCGTCGCTCCCGCGCCCTCGTGAGCGCGACGCGCAGGAGCGCGTTGAGCGCCTGCGCGTCGTCGAAAACCGCGCGCACGGGCAGCGTCGCAATGTCGCCCGCATCCGTCAGACGCACGGCGTCCTTTTCCGTCGTTGCGAGTGTCAGGCCCCGTGCGGCCGCCCGCGCCCGCAAGGCCGCGAGCTCTGAAGACGAATAAGGATGGTGATCGGGAAAGGGCTCGGCCTCGACGAGATGGGCCCCGCAGGCGCGCAGGGTGTCGAAGAATTTCTCCGGTCTGCCGATGCCGGCGAAAGCGAGCAGCCGCGCGCCGGCGAGGCGCTGCGCAGCTTCCGGCTCTGGTTCGAGGCGCGCGCGCAGAACGGATATGCGGCGCTCACGCGCTTGCGCCGCCAGCCGGTCCCCCGCCGCCCCTTCCCCCATGACGACGAGCGCATCCACATGTGGCCATTGCGCCTCGAGCGGCGCCCGCAGCGGTCCCGCAGGGAGGCAAAGACCGTTCATGACCCCCGTTTCGCCGTCGACCAGCAGGAGGCCCAGATCCTTGACAAGCGAGGAGTTCTGGAATCCGTCGTCCATGACGACGACGCTGGCGCCCATGCGCGCCGCGAGCGCCGCGCCGGCCGGCCTGTCGCGCGATACGATGGTCGGCGCGGCGCGCGCCAGCAGAAGCGGTTCGTCGCCGACATCGCCATGGCCGTGCAGGGACAGGTCGATCGCCTCCGGCCCCGCAATCCGCCCGCCATGGCCGCGCGTGAGGAAGAACGGCTTCTCTCCGGATTGAGCCAGCAGGGCCGCAACGGCGAGGGCGGCGGGAGTCTTGCCGGTTCCGCCCACCGTGAAATTGCCGATGCAGATCACCGGGACGCTCGCGAGCGCGCCGACGCGGACCATTCGGGCGGCGGCGACGGAGCCGTAGATCGCGGCGGCGGGACGCAGGGCCTGCGCGAGGGGGGAAGGCGTCGGGCCGCGCCAGAAGCCCGGCGCCCGCATCAGCGCCGGTCCATCTTGGCGCCGAGCACGAAGGGCTCGACGGCGCGCAGAGTGCGATCGAGGGCTCCGCCGAGTTCGCTCACGGCGTCGTGGCCGGCGCGGGCCATCTCACGGGTGAGCGCCGTGTCGGAAATGAGATCCTCAAGCACCGCCGCCAGCGTCTTTGCGTCGGCGACCGGCAACGCGCCGCCCGCCCGGTCGAGCGCGGCGTAGACCTCACTGAAATTCTGGACGTGCGGCCCGTGGAGGATGGCCGCGCCGAGCTTGGCGGGTTCGATCGGGTTCTGACCGCCGCGAGGGACGAGCGAGCCGCCGACGAAGACGAGCGGCGCGAGTCGGTAGAACAGTCCGAGTTCGCCCACCGTGTCGGCGACGTAGAAATCGATCTCTCGCGACGGCTGCTCGCCGAGCGAGCGCCGCGCCGTACGAAGCGCCGAATCCTGCGCGATCTCCGCGATGACCTCACCCCGGCGCGGATGCCTCGGCGCGACGATCGTGAGGAGGTTCGCGTATCGCCTCGCCAGCGCGCGGTGGATCGCGACCACCATCTCCTCCTCGCCCGGATGCGTGCTGGCCGCAACCCAGACCGGGCGTCCGGCGACCATTCCCTGCAGCGCGGCGACCAGACGCGGGTCGGCCGGCGGGGGCGGCGAATCGAACTTCAGATTGCCCGCCACTCCCACGCGTGGCGCGCCGAGCCGCTGCAGCCTTTCGGCGTCGCCGGCGCTCTGCGCGAGGCACAGCGAGAAGCGCGAGAGCAGCGCCTCGACGACGCCCGGAACCTTGCTCCAGCGACGGTAGGACCGCTCCGACAGCCGACCGTTGATGAGGATCAACGGCACGTCGCGCTTCTCGAGGGCGAGAATGGCGTTGGGCCAGATCTCCGATTCGGCGAACAAGGCGATGTCGGGCCGCCAGTAATCGAGAAACCGGCTCATGAACCGGGGCACGTCGACGGGCACGAACTGGTGAATGGCGCCCGGCGGCAATCGCTGGGCGATGATCTCCGCCGAGGTGACCGTGCCCGACGTCACGAGCACCGTGACCCCGCGCCTCGCCAGCCGCTCGATCAACGGAAGGATCGACATCGTCTCGCCGATGCTGGCGCCGTGAAGCCAAGCGAGATGACCCTCAGGCCTGTCTTCGCCGGGCACCCCGCGCCGCTCGGACATGCGCCGGGGATCTTCCTTGCCCTTGCGGCGTCGCATGAGCAGCACGCCGGCCGCGACCGGTTCGAGCGCCGCCATCGCGTAGCGATAGAGATGCAGCAGCAGCGGCAGACGCCTTCTCATCGCCCGCTCTCCCGCGCATTCTCCGCGACGGGATCGCGGGCGCCCGGATCGCGCGATCCGACGAGCGCATAGGCGCGCGCGTGAACGCGGTCGAGCTCGCGCTCCACTGCGAGGCGGCATTCTTCCAGCGCCTGCGGTTCGGCGCCCCGGGGAACCGTGACCGGATCGCCCAGCACGATGGCGCCGCGCCCGAAGGGCAGACCGATCGAGGCGCGGTCCCAGCTCTTGAAGTCGAGCCGCCGACTCGTCACGACGGCGACGGGAACGATCGGTCGCCCCGACAGACGCGCCAGGGTGACGATCCCCTCCCCCGCCCGGCGCGAAACCTTGGGGACATCGGCTGTCATGACCACCATCTCGCCGCCTTCGAGCGCCTTGACCATGGCGCGCAGAGCTTGCGCGCCGCCCTTCTCCTGCACCCGTCCGCGCCCGCGGTCACCGGAGCCGCGGATCGCGCGCACGCCCAGATGGCGCAGGGCGATGGCGTTGATCTCCCCGTCTCCGGAGCGCGAAACGAGGCTCACGGCCCTGTCCTTCGGGCGCTTGGCGAAATGGATCATGAAATGCTGGCCGTGCCACATGGCGGCGATGACGGGCATCATCGGCCCGACGCGCTCGTAAGCGTCGGCCGGCTCCGTCACGAAGCGGTTGGTGCGCCGCACGAGCCCGAGATAGCGCGCGAAAAGAAACCCGATCGCCTCGCGTACGGGCGGACTTCGGCCGATTCGCTTCAGAAGTCCCATGCGCGGTCGCCTCACCCCTGCGGCGGATCGAGGAGGCGATGCAGATGGACGATGAAGTAGCGCATCTGGGCATTGTCGACAGTCGATTGCGCCTTCGCCTTCCAGGCCGCATACGCGGTGGCGTAGTTGGGAAAAACGCCGACGATATCCAACTGATCGAGATCCTTGAACCGGATCTCGTCCACACCTGTCAATTCACCGCCGAAAACCAGATGGAGAAGCTGTTTGTCCTGCGAAGTCGTCTCGCTCATCGTCGATCGCGCCTTTCGACATGTATGCGCCCGCTCCGAGGCGAGCCGGTCAGACGGCCCTAATCCGCCCCTGCGGGCTCGTCATGGCCTCAATCAGGCCCGGATGCAAGACCGCCGCCGCCGCGAAAAGCTCTCCGTGAACCGGATCCGGGCGGTTGTAGACCGGCGGACTTCCCGCATCGTCGCTCAGGACGCCGCCCGCCTCGCGCAGGATCAGGTCAGCGGCCGCGATGTCCCAGTCGCGCGCGTTGCGCGTGACGAGACCGATATCGACATCGCCTGCCGCCACACGGGCGATGCGAAGGGCGAGCGAAGGTATTCGCGGCAGCCGCGAGACCGGTCCGACGCTGCGGGCCAACGCGTCGGCCATCGATTGGGGGCCGGAAACGCGGGCTTCACGCAATGTCGGGCGCGTTGAGACGGCCAGGCCTGCTCCGTCGGCGAATGCTCCGGCCCCGGCGCGCGCCTCGTAGAACGTCTCGAGAGCAGGCGCGTAGACCACAGCGAGGACCGGCGCGCCTCGGGCGAGCAGGGCGATCGAAACCGACCAGTCGGGATGCCCCGATAGGAACGCCCGCGTTCCGTCGATGGGATCGACGATCCAGACGAGATCCGCGTCGAGCCGAACCGGATTGTCTGCCGTTTCCTCCGAGAGCCAGGCTGCGTCCGGGGCCAGCTGCGACAGCCTGATCTTGAGGAACGCGTCTACGGACACGTCCGCCTCGGTCACGGGCGAGCCGCCGTCCTTCGCCCAGATGCGCGCGCTCGTCGTCGCGCCCGGGCGGAAATAGCGGTTCGCGATGCCGCCTGCCTCGCGGGCGATCTCGTGGAGCGGCGCGGCGATTTCGCTGATTGCTTCTGCAAGGCTGCTTTCGCTGGGAGAAATGATCGCGTCGGGGTGGATGCGCATTCGAACCTGCTCAAGGAGCGCGACGACGCTGCGACCGCCGCCGCGCCGATTCGCCCCCTGACAATATGGCGATTGCCGGCGGAAGTTGCGAGCGCCTGAATTCGACCAATCACATCGGATTGGTGGGAGGAATGAGATCGGGTGCGACTACGCGCACCGACCGCCGCTGACCGCCGCCGCTTTGCTCAGTCATACCCTGGTCGCGCGAGAGCACCGGGGCGCTGTCTAGCCCATCGACGCGGATGCCGGACGTTTCTCCCGCTTCGGCCACGGCGGGGCTGCGCGCCGACCGCGTGCGGGTCTGCCCTTCCTGCGGACGCGACATCTGCCGCGCCATCTCGGGGCTAACGACGATATCCCCCGATCCCGCCCGGATCATGTTGGAAGCGCCTTCCAGGGCGTCGGCCCAGCTCTGACCCTCCTGACGGCAGGAGCAGGACGGATCGAAGGTCGTGCGGTAGCGGAACGCGTTGGGCAGCGAGACATAGGGAGTGCCGTCGGCGGCGACCGCGCTTTCGAGCGCGTTGTCTCCGGGAATGAAGAACAGGCGGGTCGGCGCCGCCGGACATTGCGCCTGACAGATCTGGTTTCCGGCCTCGCGACTCCCCCCCGTCGTCGAGAGCGGGAAGAAATAGCCGTCGCAGGTGCGCACGCACACGGGCTTCGAGGCGTAGCTGCGCTCTTCGGGATATTCGCGGGGGACTTGCGGGCTCGGCTCCGGCGCCGAACGACCGAACAGGCCGTCGAACAGGCCGCGCGGCTGGGCCTGCTGAGGCCGGCAGAACTGATCGATTGCCCTGAGAAGGGCGCGGCGGCGTTCTTCGCTCGCCTGCGAGGCCTGGCGGATCAAGCGGTTATAGTTCTGCTCCATCGCGCCGATCCTTTCGCGCGCGGCCGAGCATTCCGGCGAAGGGGGCGCGTTGAAGAGCGCGCGACCACGGTCGCAATCGAGCTGCTGATAGTAACGGACCATGCGGTTGAGCTCGACGCGCTGCTGCTCGGCGAGCGCCGCGTAGTTCCTGCCGCCGCCTCGCTCGAGATTGGCGAGCTCGGCCTGGTAGGCCCGGCATTGGTCGGATTGCGCGACGGACTCGCCGATGAGGGCGAAAGCCCCGATCAGGACGAGCGCGATTCTCGAAAGATGGTGGTGCTTCATCGCTGCTTCATGTTCTCCGCCGCGCATGGATAGCCGCCGCCGTCGCCGACGGCAACCGCTCCATCTTGGATGCGCTAGCTAGGGAATGTGAAGAAATCAGGGAGGTCTACGAAAAAACGCCGCTTCGCGCGCAATCACGCGGCCAAGCGCGATCACGATGGCGGGAGCGGTATCGCTCCGGCGGGCCGATTTAGTCGATACAGGTGATCGAGAGCGGGCGCGCGCCCGCTCCGGACAGATTGCCGGACACCGTAACGATGGGCGCGGTGGAGCCGGTCATGTCTTCGGCGGCGGCGCGGCCGAAGGAAGCCGCCCTGCCCCACCCATGCGCCTCGCACCAGGACTGGGCTACGACCAAGCCGCAATCGCCGCCGCCTATCAGGCAGTCCGCAATGCCGTAGCCGTCGGCGGCTGGAATCAGAAACGTGGCGCTGTCGCCGGAAGAGGCCCGGAGATGCGACGTCGGCGCCAGCAGGAAGGACATCACGAGCGCCCCGGAAAGCGCGACGAAACCGGCTGCTGCGAAAACACGACGCATGGCTTGCCTCTGGATTTGGCCGAGAAAGCGGATCGGTCGCTCAAATGTCGAATCAATTTATATAACGCTTGCTTAACGATCAGCTTCTTCGCGCCAGTCGATCGGCCCGGGAGTGATCCCTTTCGGGCGCCCCGCACGTATCTGGAGCAATGGTCGTCGCCGGTCGGCGAGGCTTGGGTCCCCCCGTTTGCGAAAGAGACGTGAGAGAATGCCGCGCGCGTCACTTGAGATCGGCGGCGAAGCGCCGACAGATGTCGTAGAAGGCGTCCTGCCTCGTCGGCGCATCGGCGTATTGCTGCGGATCGCCGCGCTTCCCGTGATCTTCGCGATCCTTTTCTTCGCGCTTGACGGCGCTGCGACGCTTGCGGCGCTAGGTCAGGCCGATATCGGTCTCGTGCTCATCGCGCTGACCATCGTTCAGCTCCAGTTTCTCTTATCCGCCCTGCGCTGGCGCTTCACCGCCCAACGCCTCGGCTTGCCTCTGCCTTTCAGGCGCGCTTTGAGCGAGTACTATGTGGCGGGCTTTCTCAACCAGACGCTTCCCGGCGGCGTCGCAGGCGACGCCGCGCGCGCCTACCGCAATCGCGCCGCCGATGCGAATGGGCGGCTCGGCTGGCGCGCCTCGCTGCGTTCCGTCGTTTTGGAGAGAGCGGCGGGACAGATTGCTTTCTTCTCGGTCGCGATCGCAGGGCTCGCCGCCTGGCCCTTTCTCGTACCGACCAGCGCGCCCGACGGAGTCGAAGCGCTCGTCGCCGCGCCGATCGTCGTCCTTTTCGTTCTCAGCGCGATCATCGCGCTCGTCGCCGCTCGCGCGCCGCGCATCATCCGTTCGGCCTTTGCGGAACTGGGACCTGACCTTCGCCGTGCGTTCCTTGATCACGGCGCATGGTGGCGACAGGCGGGAATGTCGCTCGCGATCGTCGGCGGCTATGTGGCCGTCTTCGCGGTCTGCGGCGCGGCGCTGGGCTCCCCGATTCCAGCGATGGGCTGGTTCACCGTTATCCCCATGGTCCTTCTCGCCATGGTGTTGCCCGTATCGATCGGCGGATGGGGCGTTCGGGAAGGCGCCGCCGTCGCGCTTTTCCCGCTCGTCGCCGTCGATGCCTCGACGGCGCTCGCAATCGCCATCCTGTACGGGATCGTCAACCTCGTCGGCGCACTGCCCGGCCTCGCGCTCGTCGTTCGCAGGCGCACGAAGCCGCTTGTTCAACGCTCACTGGCGGGCGCGCCACAGCCATAAAACGTCACGCCCGAAAGACAGCCAAAGTGCGCTGAGCGCGACGGCTGCGAGCACATTCGCCAGGTTCGCCGGTATGAATGGCGTCACCAGGACGATCAGCGCCGCTCCTTGAAGAACGCAAACCGCCTTGCGCAGAAGGGAAGGCGGCAAATCTGGCCGCAGCCACGAAATGACCGCTCGCGACGCCAGAAACGCGTAATACGTCGCGCCCATCGCGATGACCCAAGGACCGGCCGTTCCGAACGTCCAGGCCGCGATCGCAAGCGTCGAGAGCAACATCGCGTCGATCTCGACATCGAACCGCGCGCCGAAACGTGAGGCGAGCCCCTGCCGGCGAGCGAGGAACCCGTCCACGCCGTCGAGTGACAGAGAGAAGATCGCGGCAGCGAAAAACAACCATTCCGCGCCGACGCGCCAGCCGGCGACGACGCCGTCGCCCCCCGTGAGCAATCCCGCCAGCAATCCGATCAGCAGGCAGTTGATGATTGCGCGCGCCAGGGTGACGCCGTTGGCGGCGCCGAAGCGCTCATGGGGATGGAAGGTTTCGATTCGCGAGAGGACGATCGCCGCGATGATCGCATAGGGGACAGCGGCTGCGACCACCGTCTCGATACCGAACCCGCCGCTCCAGACGAGAGCAAAGACGGCGACCGCGAGCCCGACCGACCCCAGGGACAGGGCGGCCGAGGCGTCGCCGCGCAGCGACGGGGAACGCCGGGTTATAGTCGAAAATGGTGCGTCGTAAGCCATGATGCGCGCAATCTCCCTGCCGTCAGGACGAACGCCCTGTCCTCTGCCGGCCCTGCCTTCAGAGAGATACGCTCGAGTTTGGGAAATAGTTCGCCAGCGAGGAAAATTGTGCGTGATATTTTGGGCCTCACCCGCCGGCGGCGAGATCGGGACGATGGTCGATCAGGGCTTTGCGCAGCTTCTCCAGCGCGCGGCTCTCGATCTGGCGGACGCGCTCCTTGGAGATTCCCAACCTGACGCCAAGCGCATCGAGCGTCGCCTGATCTTCGCTGAGGCGGCGCTCCTGAAGGATGCGCAATTCGCGCTCATTGAGATGGCTCAGCGCGCCGCGCAGCCAGCGCGCGCGCCGCTCGGCGTCGATCACCTCGCTCACCGTTTCGTCGGGAAGAGACGCGCCATCGACCAGGAAGTCCATACGCTCGGCCGAATCGCCCTCGCCTTCCGCGATGGGGGCGTTGAGGGACGCGTCGTATCCCGAGAGACGGACGTCCATCGTCGCCACGTCGGCCTTGGAAACGCCGATCGCCTCGGCGATCTCGCCATAGATCGCATCCGACATCCGCTCCTCGCCGCCGCGGCTCAGCTTCGCGCGAAGGCGGCGGAGATTGAAGAAGAGCGCCTTTTGGGCGGAGCTTGTGCCGCCGCGCACGATCGACCAGTTGCGCAGGATATAGTCCTGCACCGATGCGCGTATCCACCACGTGGCGTAGGTCGAGAATCGCACGTCGCGATCAGGTTCGAAGCGAGCGGCGGCTTCGAGGAGACCGACATGGCCTTCCTGGATCAGGTCGGGCATCGACAGACCATAATTGCGAAAACGCGAGGCGATCGCGATGACGAGGCGCATATGAGCCGATGTCAGCTTGTGCAGCGCGGCCTGATCTTTTTTGTCGCGCCAGAGCACCGCGAGCTGGCGCTCCTCCTCGCGCTCGAGGTAAGGCGCGTTCATCGCGGCGCGCAGGAAACTGCGTTGCAGGCCGGCAAGATCCGTCATCACATGACCTTTCGTCTTGTACCGAGACTACGCGAAAGACGCCCGAACGGATCAGATCGTTCCGCAATAAAACACTTGCGCGCGAGCAA
>REDO01000184.1 GCA_007693435.1 Salinarimonadaceae bacterium
ACACGCCCTTGAGCGTGTAGACGCGCAGCCCGTCCTGCAGCCGGTCGGGATCGAAGCGGGCGACGACCTTCTCGCCGGCGACATCGACGAGTGCGTCCGCGAAATAGCGATTGCCGAAAAGATGGATCGTCCCGTCCTGCTTGCGCACAGACACGCCCTCGGCGGCGAGGAGCCAGAGGTTTCGCTGGGCCGGCGACGCGCGGCGCACCGGGGCCTTTTCGTAGGAGGCGAGGAAGGCCTGCTCCAGAGACCGCCCGTCCGCGACCCGCGAGCGCCGGCCGATCCGGCTGTTGTGCTCGACGATGCCCTCTGACACGACCCGCTCGAACAGTTCCAGCGGCACGGCGCGGGAGCCGTAATTCGCCGGCTTGTTCGCGATCGTGTTGCCGGTCCACGCTCCCGCGAGGCGCGGGTCTTTGGCGATGCTCGACGCGAGATCACGGAATGCGCGTTCGATAGGCTTCGCCTGGCCGTGATACGGCGTCGTCCAGTGGATCTGGACGCCGAGGCTCGTGAGGATGCCGTCCGGATCGGTCGGTCGCACCTTGAAGCGGTAGCGGGTCTGCGCGCCGCCGCTGACCCATTTCGACGCGAAGGCGCGGCCGTTGTCGAGGAAGGCGTGATCGGGAATGCCCCAGGTCTCGACGAGGTCGCCGAAGGCCAACATCACCGTCTGCGCCGTCTCGCCGCGATCGAGCCGCCACGAGAGGATCATGCCGGAGTAGATGTCGGCCCATGCCACCAGCATCGGGCGGATCGCGCTCTTGTCGCCCGGCCACTGCACGAACACGTCGAACTTGTGCCCGTCCGCGTTCACCGCCTCCAGCGCATGCAGTCCCGACTTGTCGCGCTCCTGCGCCGGAAAGAGCCTCTTGAGAGCGTCCTGGCCATTGCGCTTATAGACCCTGACTGCCTTCGGCAGCGCCTCGATCCGACGAAGCAGCGTCTTCTCGGAGGGAATGACCCAGCCCTGCTCGGCGGCGACGGCCTGGAGCCGTCGGTAGCAGTCGGAGAACGGGGGGCGATCGTTGCGAAGATAGTCGGTCGTGATGAAATCCAGCGCCTTCGGATCGCACTCGGCCTCCGTCCGGCGTCCCGAATAGGACGGCACGAGCCAGGCGAGCCAGTCCTCGCGCGGTCGCCCATAGGTCCGCTCGCGCCAGTTCCAGAGCGTGCGCTCGGACACGCCGAACTCACGCGAGGCGACCATCATGGAGACGTTGCGCTCCATGCCTGCGAGCACGAGCTTCTCGGCCGCAAGCAGGGCGTCGAGCCGCCTCTTGGCCTCCTCTTTCAGGCGCGTCGACGCCCTCTCATAGGCCTCCCACACGGAGGCGCGCCGCATGTCGTCGCGCGCATCGACCGGCGCAGCCGGGGCAGCCTCGCTCTTGGCGAGCTTGCGCGAGAGCGCGGCCTGCGCCTGCGAGTTGAGGACGGCCGCGCGATACTCGTAACCGCCGCCGCGCCCCTCGCGCCGACGCCAGACGCCGGCGGGATGACGGGGGAACTCGAGTTCGGGGCGACGCCAGTGGTTCTTGTCGGCGAGATCGTTAACGCCTTTCTTCGTGTGGGGCGTGAAGGGCAGCTTGAGCTGCGCGAAGTCGGCGGGCGTGAACCACTCTTTCATTTCAGCCCCCCGGATTGCTGCAGGCTGCGGCGGCGGGCGTCGATCTCCCGGTTGAGCCGGTCGCGCTCCTCCAGCGCGGAGGCGAGCCCGATGGCGTCGACGTGCTTCTGCTCGACGACGGCCCAGCCGAACGGCTCGGCGATCATCTGCAGCAGCTCCCGCGAGCGCGTCGCGTGGATCAGCGCGGCGAACCGCACGAGGTTGATCACATGCTCCTCGGCCGCCTCTGAGGCGTATTTATCGAGAATGTTGGTGCTCACGCTCTCGCCGAGATAGGCGGACATCTCCGCCGCCACCTGGTCGCGTGAGCGGCCGGAGCCCTTGAGCGCCTCCGATACGCCGCGCGCGATCTGCGCCGCCAGAGAGGCCGCCCGGATGCGATCCGGCGCGAAGGCCCGCACGGGCTTTGGCGGCTGCCAGGCGAGCAGGTCATCGGTGTCGTGACAGCGTGAGCGGCGGCGCGTCATGCGGCGCCTCCCGAAAGACCGGCTGCGAACGAGCCGCAGCCGGCTAGTTTAGGGAGGAAACGCCCAAGGAGGGCATTGCGGGTTAGCCCCGCCACCAGCCACTGACGCAGGCCGCGCGCTTCCCCTATGCTCATTGCGCAAGCTGATGAGAGAAGGGGAATTCGTGTAATGGGAGAGACGGAGATCCGGGACCTGCGGGCCGGCGAGAAGATCTTCGCGGCGCAGGTGAGAGCGTCCGATAACATCACGGTGGAGCTGCTCGTGGCGCTGGAGGCCGCCGGCGCGCTCAGCCGCCGCGAGATCGCGCAGACACTCCTGCGCGCCCGCATCCGAACCCGGCTGATGGAGGATGACGACCCAGTCGAAGACATTCGGGGAGTGGCGGTCGGATTTGTTGATCTCATCGCGGAGTTCACTTCCGATCGGCTCGGAGCAGCGCCAGAGTTCGGCGTGCTGCGGCGAGAAATCGAGGAATGGGAGCGGTCCGGGCGTCGAGGAGAGCATCCCTGCACGCCCTCTCGGCGCGGTCCTTCCAGGCGCGCCGCGCGTCGGAATGGGCCTTAGCGGCTTCCTTGTCATGGAAGCTGACGGGCTTGGGATCGTCGCTCATTGATCTCCTCCTGCGATGGGAGGCAGATCGAGAAGAAACGCCCCCGGCATCTCGGAAACGCAGCGGACTACCTCGATCGTCGTAGACCGACGCGCCTGCGGCGCGGATCGCGCTTCTGGAGCGCGACCGGCTGAGCTGAGCCCCGGCGCGAAAGGCGATGAGGGCACCCAGCCGTCATGGGTGAGATGCTCCCAGCGCCCGTCGGCGCGGACGCGATATCGGGGGAGGATGCGGGAACGCCTCGCCATCACGCGACCTCGTCCACTTGCGCGGCCTCGCCGGCCTGCCCGTTGACGTGCTCGACGAACCTGTCGCGGACCCTCTGGCTCGCGCCGCGCCATGCGCGCATCAGCGCGGCGAATGATTTCTCGTCGACGTCGAGGGCCTCCATGATCGAAGGGCCGCGCACGCGGGCGATCGCCTCGCCGAGGCTCCGCGCGGGCTTCCGCACGAACAGCATCTCCGCCACGAGCAGGCGTTGCATCTCCGGCGTCTCTTTGGCGAGACCGTCGAGAATGGCGCCCCTGCCCGCGATCCACGTCGTGGCGATCCGCTCCCGCACGTCGGGGGCGATCTTGGTGAAGCGGGCGATGGCCCGCTGGATCGACCGCTCGGAGAGATCCAGCTTGGCCGACACCTCGGACGTGAACCGGGAGATCAAGTCGCCAGTTTTGGCGACTTGATCGGAGCGCCGGTCGCCGCCATGGCGCGCCTGCGGGTGGATCGCCTCGTGGAGTTCCTTCCGCCGGGCGAGAAACGTGGCCCGGTCGAGCGGCGTCAGCTCGCGCCGCACGAGGTTCTCGTCGATCTGGCGCATCTCCGCCTGCAGCTTGTTCGCCGTGACGACGACCGCCGGTATCTGGCTCCAGCCGAGGACCATGAATGCATTGAGACGATGGGCGCCGGCGATCAGCGGATAGCGCCCCTTCGCGGTCTTCTTGCCCACCTCGATCGGCTGCATCAGCCCGCTCTCCTCGATCGAGGCGGCGAGCAGGCCGACATAATCCTGGTCGACGACGCGCAGGCGCTCGCCGATGTCGATGCTCCCGACCGACAGGGAGACGATTTCCGTGTGTGTAATCATGTCAGGGCTCGCGCTTCGATTTGACGATGACGGCGACGACGCCCCGGCCTATTCTCGGGCGTGGATGTAGAAGGGCGGGGCGATCCGTCGCTGGTGTATCGCGAGGGCCAGATCACGTTGGGCCTCACGCCGATGCGCCTGGCGATGATCCTCTCGACGGCAGGCCACGGCTTGCGCATCACGTGCGACATGACCGTCCGGTCGTAGCCGTGGGCGGAAGCGAGGTCCTTGAGGGACGTTCCGGTTTTCCGGAT
>REDO01000028.1 GCA_007693435.1 Salinarimonadaceae bacterium
GAATCCATCCTCTCCGAGGAGGAGCTTCCCCTGCGCTTCACCGCGCTGACCCCCTGCTTCCGCGCCGAGGCGGGCTCCGCCGGGCGGGACACGCGCGGCATGCTGCGCCAGCACCAGTTCACGAAATGCGAGCTCGTCTCGATCACGACGCCGGAAAAATCCGCCGAGGAGCACGAGCGGATGCTCGCCTGCGCCGAGGAAGTCCTGAAGCGCCTCGACATTCCCTATCGCGTGATGACGCTCTGCACGGGCGATATGGGGTTCGCCGCGCGCAAGACCTACGACATCGAGGCCTGGCTGCCGGGGCAGCAGAGCTATCGCGAGATCTCGTCCTGCTCGGTCTGCGGCGATTTCCAGGCGCGGCGCATGAACGCGCGCTTCCGCCGCGACGGCAGGCCGCATTTCGTGCACACGCTCAACGGTTCCGGCGTGGCGGTGGGCAGGGCGCTCATCGCCGTGCTTGAAAATTATCAGAACGAGGACGGCTCGGTCACGATACCGTCTGCTCTCGCGCCCTATATGGGTGGCGTCACCCGAATCGAAAGGCCCGCCTGAACCCATGCGCATTCTCTGCACCAATGACGACGGAATCCACGCTCCCGGCCTCAAGGCTCTGGAGACCATCGCCAAAGCGCTCTCCGACGACGTCTATGTCGTCGCGCCCGAGACCGATCAGAGCGGCGTGTCGCATTCGCTGTCGCTGAACGATCCGCTGCGCCTGCGCGAGATTTCCGACCGTCATTTCGCGGTGAAGGGAACGCCGACCGATTGCGTCATCATGGCGATGCGCAACATCCTCGTCGACCGCAAGCCGGACCTGATCCTGTCGGGCGTCAATCGCGGGCAGAACGTCGCCGAGGACGTGAGCTATTCGGGCACCATCGCCGCCGCCATCGAGGGCACGATGCTCGGCGTTCGCTCCATCGCGCTCTCGCAGGCCTACGGGCCGGGCGGGCGCAATGCGGTGAAGTTCCATTGCGCCGAGGCGCACGGGCCGGAGATCATCCGCAAGCTGCTGACGCTCGAAGTGCCGAAGAACTCGCTCGTCAACGTCAACTTCCCCGATTGCGAGCCCGAGGAGGTCGTCGCGACGGTGGCGACCAATCAGGGCCTGCGCGACCAGGCGTTCCTGAAGATCGACGAGCGTCGCGACGGGCGCGGCAATTCCTATTACTGGGTCGCCTTCGCCAAGGCTGATTACACCCCCGGCCACGGCACCGACCTCTGGGCCATCGCCAACCGCCGCATCTCGATCACCCCGCTCAAGCTCGACTACACCGACGAGCCGACGCTGACGCAATTCGCGCAGGCTTTTCGCTGAGGGCAAGCCTTCCGGTCCGGCATGTCGACAGGCGCGACGTCGCACGTTATCTCTGGCCAGTCCGCGTGGTCCTTTTCCGCGCGCGCCAAGGACAATGCGCAACGTCGCAAGCAGGGATAAGGAGCCGAGGGCATGAGCGAGGAGCCGGGGACCGACTTGCCTGAACGAGAGGCGATGGATTTCGACGTGGTCGTCATCGGAGCGGGTCCAGCGGGCCTCGCCACCGCGATCCGCCTCAAACAGATCGCCGCCGAGGCGGGCGAGGATTTCTCCGTCGTCGTCGTCGAGAAGGGCGCCGAGGTCGGCGCGCATATCCTCTCCGGCGCGGTGGTCGATCCCAGCGGCCTCGACGCGCTCCTGCCCGACTGGCGCGAAGACCCCGACCGGCCGCTGAAGACGCAGGTGACGCAAGACCGGTTCCTCTACCTCGGCCCCGCCGGCGGCATACGCCTGCCGAACTTCGCCATGCCCTGGCTGATGAACAACCACGGCGCCTTCGTCGGCTCGCTGGGCGAAGTCGCGCGCTGGCTCGCGCCCCGCGCCGAGGCGCTCGGCGTCGAGATCTATCCGGGCTTCGCGGCTTCCGAAGTTCTGTTCGACGACGAGGGCAATGTGCTCGGCGTCGCCACGGGCGACATGGGCGTCGATCGCGAGGGCAAGCCGGGGCCGAACTTCACGCGCGGCATGGAGCTGCGCGGGCGCTACACCATCTTCGCGGAAGGCGCGCGCGGGCACCTCACCAAGCAGCTCATCAAGCGCTTTTCCCTCGACGAGGGCCGCGAGCCGCAGAAATACGGCATCGGCATCAAGGAGGTCTGGGAGGTCGCGCCAGAGAACCACCGGCCCGGCCTCGTGCAGCACTCCTTCGGCTGGCCGCTCGACAACGGCACCGGCGGCGGCTCGTGGCTCTACCATTACGGCGACAACCTCGTCTCCGTCGGTTTCGTGGTGCATCTGAACTACGAAAACCCCACCCTCTCGCCCTTCGACGAGATGCAGCGCTTCAAGACCCACCCGATGATCGCGCCGACCTTCGAGGGGGGCAAGCGCATCGCCTATGGCTCGCGCGCCATCGTCGAGGGCGGCTGGCAATCCGTCCCGAAGCTCGCCTTTCCCGGCGGCTGCCTCGTCGGCGACGCGGCGGGCTTCGTCAATGTGCCGCGCATCAAGGGCAGCCACAACGCGATCCATTCGGGCATGCTCTGCGCCGAGCACCTCGCGGGCGCCCTGCGCGAGGGCCGCTCGCATGACGAACTCGCCTCCTACGACGAGGCCTGGCGGACCTCGCCGGTCGGCCTCGACCTCAAGCCCGTGCGCAACGTCAAGCCGCTCTGGTCGAAATACGGCACGATGCTCGGCGTCGGGCTCGGCGGCGTCGACATGTGGCTGAACCAGCTTTTCGGCGGATCGCTCTTCGGCACGCTGTCACACGGCAAGCCCGACCACGCCTGCATCAAGCCGATCGCCGAGGTGAAGCCCAAGACCTATCCGCGCCCCGACGGCGTGCTGACCTTCGACAAGCTCTCCTCCGTCTTCCTCTCCAACACCAACCACGAGGAAGAACAGCCCTGCCATCTGCAGCTGAAGGACCCCTCGGTCCCGATCGCGGTGAATCTGCCGAAATACGGCGAGCCCGCGCGGCTCTATTGCCCGGCAGGCGTCTACGAGGTGGTCTACGGGGACGAGGAGCGAAAGACCGATCCGCGCTTCGTGATCAACGCGCAGAACTGCGTGCATTGCAAGACATGCGACATCAAGGACCCATCCCAGAACATCAACTGGGTTGCGCCCGAGGGCGGCGGCGGGCCCGTTTATCCCAACATGTGAGGGCGAATGAACGCTCACTACCCCGAGAGCGAAGCCGTTTCGGTTCGGTGCGGCGAGGTTACGCCTTGCCGTCGTCGGTCGGACGGGCCATGCTCGTCGCAGGGCGATATTGAATCGCAGGCGGCGCCGGCCTTGCGGCTCTGCCCGCCCTCTAGAGGAGCCGCGTCACCAGTGTTTTCGCGTTTTCGCCATCCCATCGCCGGTCTTTTGGCCGGCGCATTCGCGTTATCGTGCGCCGTCCTCATTGACGGCGCGCAGGCGCGCGACGCGGCGGCGGAGCGCGATCTTCGCCCGTCTTTCGTTCCGGCGCTTACCGTCTCGGGCAATTTTCTCGCGGCCTATGTCGCGAACGCCTCGAATGACACGGTGGCCGCCGCCGCGTTCTACCGGCGGCTGTTCGAGAGCGACCCGGAAAACCTCGGGATCGTCGAGAACGCCTTCATCGCATTTCTCGCCGACGGCGACATGGAATTCGCTTTCCGGGCGGCCGAGCGCATCGTCAATGTTTCGCCCGACAACGGCCTCGCTCATCTGGCGCTCGCGGTCCGCGACCTGCGCGGGGGCCGCTTCTCGGCGGCGCGGGCGCGGCTCGAAGAAGGCGGGCGTGGCGCGGCGGCCGATCTGACCGCGACGCTCCTGCGCGCCTGGAGCTTCGCTGGCGCGCAAAGCGCCGACGAGGCTCTCGCGACTGTCGAACGGCTGGCGGGCGAGGCCAGCTTCGACATTTTCCGCGAATTCCACGGTGGGCTGATCGCGAGCTTTCTTGGCAAGCAGGACGAGGCGGAAACCCGCCTCAAGGCCGCGCTTGAGCGTCAGCCGGGCGCGCTCAGCATCGTCGACGCCTATGCGCTGCACGCGGTTCGCGCAGGTCGCCCCGAGGATGCGATTGCAGCCTATGAGGCGTTTTCAGAGATTTTCCCCCGTCATCCGGTCGTCGTCAGCAACCTCGCCAGCGTGCGTGCGGGCGAGCGCCTGCCGCGCCCGGTCTCCAGCGTGGCGGAAGGCGCGTCGGAAGTGCTCTACGGGCTGGGCGCGGCAGGCGCTTCAGATTCCGACAATCTCGTCGCCATCATCTATTTGCGCCTCGCGCTGCATCTCGCCCCCGCCCATGACATGGCGCTCGTGACCCTCGCCGACGTCTTCGAGCGCATGGAGCGATACGCCGAAGCCATCGAGGCGCTTGAGCGCATCCCCGAATCCTCGCCGCTCCGGGCGTCATCCGAGATCCAGATCGGCCACGCGCTCGAGCGACTCGGACGCGGCGAGGAGGCGACAGCGCATTTCGAGGCGCTTCTCGAGCGCTCTCCCGAGGATGTCGATACGATCATCGCGCTTGCCAATGTGCTGCGAACGCGCCAGAAATTCCCCGAGGCCGCCGAGGTCTACACACGGGCCATCGACCTGATCGAGGAGCCCGATGCCGGCCATTGGACCCTGTTCTTCTTCCGGGGCGCGTCCTTCGAGCGGTCCAAGCAGTGGGAACTGGCGGAAGTCGATCTCAAGCGCGCCCTCGAACTCGTTCCGCCGACCTCGCCGATCGGCGAGGCGCAGGTGCTAAACTATCTCGGCTATTCCTGGGTCGATCAGGGCGTGAACATCGACGAGGCCTTCAAGATGCTCCAGCGGGCGATCGAGCTCTCGCCGCGCGACGGCATGATCATCGACAGCCTCGGCTGGGCCTATTATCGCCTTGGCCGCTACGAGGATGCGGTGCGCGAACTCGAGCGGGCCGTCGAGCTCCTGCCGGCCGATCCCGTGATCAACGATCATCTCGGCGACGCCTATTGGAAGGTCGGCCGCAAGCTGGAGGCGCGTTTCCAGTGGCGGCGCGCCCTCGGCAACGACCCCGAACCCGAAGAACGCGAGAAGATCGAGCGCAAGCTCGAGGTCGGTCTGGACGAGGCCGAGAATCCGACCTCCAACCCGACCTCCGCAGAGGGCGCGGCGCCGGCCCCCTCCGACGGCGGCTGAGGCGAAGCGCGCAGTCGTGTCCGATCACCTGCTGCGAGAGACGGCCCGCGCCAAGATCAATCTGACCTTGCGCGTCCTCGGGCGGCGCGCGGACGGCTATCACGAGCTCGAAAGCCTCGTCGCTTTCGCCGACGAGGGGGACGCGCTGTTTCTCGAACCCGGGCCGGACTTCTCGCTCGTCGTCGAGGGGCCGGAAGCAGCGAGCCTTGCGGCCTCGGGGGGAGGGGGCGACGGCAATCTCGTCGCCCGCGCTCATGCGGCGTTGGCCGCGCGCGTTCCCCGATTGCGGGCAGGGCGCATGCGGCTCGTCAAGAATCTGCCGGTCGCCTCAGGGATCGGCGGCGGTTCCGCCGACGCCGCGGCGGCGCTTCGGCTTCTCGCCAGCGTCAACGGCCTATCCTCCGACGATCCCCGGCTGATGGACGCGGCGGCCTGCGTCGGCGCCGACGTGCCAGTCTGCCTCGCGCAGCGCGCATGCATGATGCACGGGATCGGAGACCGGCTAGGTCCTCCGCTTGCGGTTCCGTCCTTTCCCGCCCTGCTCGTCAATCCGCGCGTCGCGACGCCCACTCCCGCCGTATTCGCGGCGCTCGGCCTCGCCAGGGGCGAGAAGCGCGAGGAGCGTGCGGCGACGGGCGGCATGGCCGAGGCCCGCTTCTCTCTCGGCGAAGATCCCGCCGCATTCGCAGAAATGCTGCGTCGTGAGCGCAACGACCTGACGCAGCCGGCGATCGTCGTCGCGCCGCCGATCGCCCAAGCGCTCGCAGCCCTCGAGGCCGCCCGAGGCGCCCTGCTGGCGCGAATGTCGGGATCCGGCGCGACGTGTTTCGCGTTTTTCGCTACGCCGGCGGAAGCCGGCGCGGCCGGCGAGACCGTCTCGCGCGCGCATCCCGAATGGTGGGTCAGGGCGACGACGATCGGCGCATAGATTCAGGGTGGGCTCAGCGCTCGCTCGAGCCCTGACGTTTGCGGGAGGCGGCGCGTTCCTGCGCCATCAACGACTTCAAGTCGGTGACGCTCGTGAGAACGGCGCGCGCCTCGTCGCGTGAGCAGTCGCGGAAATTGCGCAGCGCCCTGTGCGGCGTGGTTTGGCCGGATATCTGTTTCAGCCGCGAGCAGACGATCTTGAGGAACGCCCACTCGTCGAGTTCGGCCGCCCGCGCCAGCAGCACGAGGCCGCGCTCGTAGGATCCGCAGATGAGATCGAAAGCGAGGCCTTCGTCGATTCCGGCCCGCTCCGCGAGCATCTTGGCGGCGCGCTGCAATGAGGCGGGCTTGGTGTGCTGGAGTATGAGTTCGGCGAGCTGTCGCTCGGTCTCGTAACCGGGATCCACTTCTTCTTCGACGCCGGGTTCGGCAGCCGGGAACATGGGCGCGTCCGTGTCGTTGGTGAAGCCCGCGACGAGGAGCCGGGCTTTCTCGGCATCCGCGCAGGCGGGCCAGAAATCCGGCAGAACGTCCTCGGGAATGTCGGCGCGCTCGCACAGGGCCCTGCGCAGTTTTTCGTCGTCCCTCGCCGCCAGGGCCATCGCGGCGAAGCTGCCCAGCGAAAGCCGGGCCTTCCGGCTGCGCAGGCAGGCGATCGTGGCCTCCTCGTCTCCACGCGCGATCAGGCGGGCGGTGGCGTCTTCGGACAGCTTCTCGGCCGCGGCGATGACGCGCAGCTCCTGCGGGTTCGCCTTCACGACGCGACGGGCCATCTCGTCTGCGGTCTCTTCTTCGGCGGTCTCTTCTTCGACGGGCGCTTCCTCGGCCGGAACGTCCTCGGCGGGCGCGTCCTCGTCAGGACCGGCGTCGTGTCGCGCCGTCGCGATCTGCGCGAGCGCAAGCACGAGCCCGCGCGCCACGTATTCGAGGCCGGCGAGGCGCTGGGCGGCGAGCGCCACGTCCCGCGCCGAGCATCGTCCGGCTACGGCGAGCACCAGTTCGGCGCATTCCTCCCGCTTGTCTGAAGCGAGCCCGGGGCCGCGTTCCGTCAGCACGTCGACGATCAGGCCGAGCGCGCGACCGGGCGTCCCGCCTTGCGTGAGCAGCAGGTCGAGTTTCGCTTCGATCGACAGCGCCGCAGCGTCCTCGCTTCGCATGTGACTCCCACCACGTCGCGCGCATGCAGGATGGCGCGACTGTTTCATTCTGATAGATCTCGCGGAATGATTTAAGTCCACTTAAAGGATATCGTCCAAAAAAGTCTGTCCGGTTCGAGCCGGGGACTGCATTCAGCAACGAGGCGCGCACATGCCGATCGACGAGAACCTCGCATTCATTCCCGTTTCCATCGCCGTCCTCACGGTTTCGGACACGCGCGGGCCCGATCAGGATCGCTCCGGGGACACGCTCGTCGCGCGCATCGAGGCGGCAGGGCACCAACTTGCGGACCGTGCGATCGTCCCCGACGACGTGGCCGCCATCCGGGGGCAGGTCACGCGCTGGATCGCCGATCCCGAAATCGACGTGATCGTCACCACCGGCGGCACCGGCTTCACCGGGCGCGACGTCACGCCCGAAGCGATCGAGCCGCTGTTCGAGAAGCGTATGGAAGGGTTCTCGGCGATCTTCCATCGCATCAGCTATGACAAGATCGGCACCTCAACGCTGCAATCTCGCGCGACCGCCGGCGTCGTCAACGCGACCTACGTGTTCGTGCTCCCCGGCTCTCCCGGCGCCTGCAAGGACGCCTGGGACGGCATTCTCGCGCCCCAGCTCGACTACCGCCATCGCCCCTGCAACTTCGTCGAGATCATGCCCCGGCTCGACGAGCACATGAAGCGCGGCAAGCTGCGCGGTTGATCGGATAGCATTGCTGACCAGCAGGCGGCTTTGGGCGAGGCTTGCGTCGCGACGGAATTCAATATAAAGATATCTTTATATCTGATTTTGGAGCGCGGATCGCGACGGCACCATGGACGGCACGCCGAACCTCTCAATGAACGAAGCGTTGATCGCCCTGCGCGCGGCCGGGGAGGAGACGCGTCTGCGCATACTTGCGCTGCTTTCGCGGGGTGAGCTGACCGTATCGGATTTCACCGACATTCTCGGCCAGTCGCAGCCGCGCATCTCCCGCCATCTGAAGCTCCTCGTCGAATCGGGCCTCGTCGAGCGCCATCGCGAGGGCGCCTGGGCGTTTTTCCGGCTCGCGGATCGGGCCAGGGCGACGCGGCTCCTGCATCCGCTGCTCGCGGCGCTGGACGGCTCGGACCGCAACGTCGTCGCCGACAAGGCGCGGCTCGCGGAGGTGCGCGCCCAACGCGCGCAGGCCGCGCAGGCCTACTTCGCGCAGCTCGCGCCGCAATGGGACCGCTTGCGCTCCATGCACGCCAGCGAGAAGGACGTCGAGGGCGCAGTGGTTGAAGCGCTCGGCGAAAAGCCCATTTACAACCTCCTCGATCTCGGCACGGGCACGGGCCGCATGCTGCGGCTGATCGCCCCGCGCGCGGGGAGGGCGGTGGGGCTCGACGCGAGCCACGCCATGCTCTCGGTGGCGCGCGCCAATCTGGAGAAGGCCGGGCTGTCACGCATCGAATTGCGGCAGGGCGACATCCACGCCCCGCCCGTCGAGGCGAACGCCTTCGATCTCGTGATCATTCACCAGGTGCTGCACTATCTCGACGATCCCGCCCGCGCGGTCCGCGAGGCTTCGCGGCTCGTCGCCCCCGGCGGTCGGCTGCTCGTCGTCGATTTCGCCCCGCACAATCTCGAATTCCTGCGCGAGACGCAGGCGCATCGCCGCCTCGGCTTCTCGCGCGAGCAGATCCGCGACTGGCTCGACGACGCCGGTCTCGACTGCGCGCTCACCCGCGACCTGCCGCCCCCAGCGGGCGTCAGGGACGCGCTTACTGTCTCCATCTGGCTCGGGCAGGACCGGCGCATCGTCACCGACTGGCCGCTCAGCCCCGACAACCGAGAGGTCGCCTGATGACTTTCCTGCCGCGCGCAAGCCGCAGCGGATCGCCTTTCCGATCCGTGTCTTTCGAATTCTTTCCGCCGAAGTCCGCGGAGATGGAAGCCACGTTGTGGTCCTCCATCGAACGCCTCGCGCCGCTCGGCCCCACTTTCGTCTCCGTCACCTACGGCGCCGGCGGCTCCACCCGCGAGCGCACCCACGCGACGCTGACGCGCCTCGTGCGCGAGACCGCGCTCAAGCCCGCAGCCCATCTCACCTGCGTCGCCGCGACGCGCGAGGAGGTGGACGAGGTGGTCGAGGGCTATCGCGACATCGGAGTGCGCCACATCGTGGCGCTGCGTGGCGATCCGGTGGCGGGGCCGGGAACGCCCTACGCGCCGCATCCCGGCGGCTACGCGACGTCGTGGGACCTGATCGCCGGCATCCGCGAGATCGGCGATTTCGAGATTTCGGTGTCGGCCTATCCGGAGAAGCACCCGGACGCCGCGAGCCTGGACGCCGATATCGACGCGCTCCAGCGCAAGGTGGATGCGGGCGCGACGCGGGCGATCACGCAGTTCTTCTTCGATAACGACGTGTTTTTCCGCTTTCTCGACAAGGTGCAGGCGCGGGGCATCGACATACCGATCGTGCCCGGCATCGTGCCTGTGCAGAATTTCAAGCAGACGGCCGGCTTCGCCGCGCGCACCGGCGCGAGCGTGCCCGCATGGCTGGCGGCGCGCTTCGAGGGGCTCGACGACGACGTGCAGACCCGCAAGCTCGTCGCGGCGGCGGTCGCGGCCGAGCAGGTGATCGACCTCATCGACAGGGGCGTGGAGGATTTTCACTTCTACACGATGAACCGCGCCGATCTCGTCTACGCTGTCTGCCATCTGCTCGGCATGCGCGCGGACAGGCCGTTGCAGCGCGCCGCCGCCTGAGGGCCGAAGGGCGGCGATCAGCTCAATTTCTAAGAACGGCCGGGACCCCTTCGGCCGTTCGCATCGTTCAGGACAGTCAGGAAAAGTTATGTCGCAAATCAGCCAAGCCGATGGCCGGGAAGTTCGCAAGGCGCTCCGCGAAGCGGCGGCGCAGCGCATCCTCGTCCTCGATGGCGCGATGGGCACGCAGATCCAGGACAAGAAATTCTCCGAGGAGGATTTCCGCGCCGATCGCTTCCGCGAGCACGCTCATGACCAGAAGGGCAACAACGACCTCCTGATCCTCACCCAGCCCGACGCGGTGCGCGACATCCATCTCGACTATTTCCGGGCCGGCGCGGACATCGTCGAGACCAACACATTCTCCGGCACGACCATCGCGCAAGCCGATTACGGCATGGAGGCGATCGTCTACGAGCTCAATGTCGAGGGCGCGCGCATCGCCCGCGAGGCCGCCGTCATCGCGGAAAAGGAAGACGGTCGCCGGCGCTTCGTCGCGGGCGCCATCGGCCCGACGAACCGCACGCTGTCGATCTCGCCCGACGTCAACAATCCCGGCTATCGCGCGGTGACCTTCGACGAGGTGCGCGACGCTTATGCCGAGCAGGTGCGCGGGCTCGTCGACGGCGGGGCCGAGCTGATCCTGATCGAGACGATCTTCGACACGCTCAACGCCAAGGCCGCCATCGTCGCCTGCCGGCAGGTCTTCGCCGAAAAGGGTCTCGATCTGCCGGTCATGATCTCGGGCACGATCACGGACCTTTCCGGCCGCACCCTTTCCGGCCAGACGACGGAAGCCTTCTGGAACTCCGTGCGGCACGCCGATCCCTTCACCATCGGCCTCAATTGCGCGCTCGGCGCGAAGGAAATGCGCGCGCATGTCGCGGATTTGTCGCGCGTCGCCGACACGCTCGTCTGCGCCTATCCGAACGCGGGCCTCCCGAACGAATTCGGCCTCTATGACGAGAGCCCGGAGGCCACGGCCGAAATGCTGGCGGAATTCGCCGAGTCCGGCCTCGTGAACGTCGTCGGCGGCTGTTGCGGCACGACGCCCGACCATATCCGCGCCATCGCGCAGGCGGTCGCCGGCAAGAAGCCGCGCACGATCGCAAAGCCCGAGCCTTACCTGCGGCTCGCCGGGCTCGAGCCCTTCACGCTGACGCCCGACATCCGTTTCGTGAATGTCGGCGAGCGCACGAACGTCACGGGCTCGGCCAAGTTCCGCAAGCTCATCACCAACGGCGATTACGCGGCGGCGCTCGACGTGGCGCGCGATCAGGTGGTGAGCGGCGCGCAGGTGATCGACATCAACATGGACGAGGGCCTGCTCGACTCGCAGAACGCGATGGTCGAGTTCGCCAATCTCGTGGCGGCCGAGCCCGATATCGCGCGCGTCCCGGTCATGGTCGATTCCTCGAAATTCCCGATCATCGAGGCCGGCCTCAAGTGCCTCCAGGGCAAGGCGATCGTGAATTCGATCTCCCTCAAGGAGGGCGAGGAGCAGTTTCTCGAACAGGCGCGGATCTGCCGCGATTTCGGCGCGGCCGTCGTCGTCATGGCCTTCGACGAGAAGGGGCAGGCCGACACCCGCGACCGCAAGGTCGAGATCTGCACGCGCGCCTACCGCACCCTCGTCGACAAGGTCGGGTTCCCGCCCGAGGACATCATCTTCGATCCGAACGTCTTCGCGGTCGCGACGGGCATCGAGGAGCACGACAATTACGGCGTCGACTTCATCGAGGCGACGCGCATGATCCGCGAGACCCTGCCGCATTGCCACATCTCCGGCGGCGTCTCGAACCTCTCCTTCTCGTTTCGCGGCAACGAGCCGGTGCGCGAGGCGATGCACACCGTGTTCCTCTACCACGCCATTCAGGCGGGCATGGACATGGGCATCGTCAACGCCGGCCAGCTCGGCGTCTACGAGAACCTCGATCCCGAACTGCGCGAGCTGTGCGAGGACGTCGTCCTCAACCGCCGCAAGGACGCGACCGAGCGGCTGCTCGACGCGGCCGCGCGTTTCAAGGGCGACGGCTCGGGCGCGGCGCGCGTCGTCGATCTCGAATGGCGCAAGCTCCCCGTCGAGAAGCGTCTCGAACATGCGCTGGTCAACGGCATCAACGAATTCGTGACGGAAGACACCGAGGAAGCCCGCCTGCAGGTGGAGCGCCCGCTGCACGTCATCGAAGGGCCGCTCATGGCCGGTATGAACGTGGTCGGCGATCTCTTCGGCGCAGGCAAGATGTTCCTGCCGCAGGTGGTGAAATCGGCCCGCGTGATGAAGCAGGCGGTCGCCCATCTCATGCCATATATGGAAGAAGAGAAGCGGCTTTCGGGGCTCGACCAGAAAGCGGCTGCGGGCAAGGTCCTGATGGCGACGGTGAAGGGCGATGTCCACGATATCGGCAAGAACATCGTCGGCGTCGTGCTCGCCTGCAACAATTACGAGGTCATCGATCTCGGCGTCATGGTCCCCATGCAGAAGATCCTCGACACGGCGGCCAAGGAGAAGGTCGACATTATCGGGCTCTCCGGGCTGATCACGCCCTCCCTCGACGAAATGGTGACGGTGGCGGCCGAAATGGAGCGCCAGGGCTTCGACATCCCGCTGCTCATCGGCGGCGCGACGACGAGCCGGGTGCATACGGCGGTGAAGATCCACCCGTCCTATAATCGCGGCCAGGCGATCTATGTGACCGACGCCAGCCGCGCGGTGGGCGTCGTCTCCGCGCTTCTCTCCGAGGATCAGCGCGGCCCCTATATCGAGGAGCTGAAGCGCGAATACGCCCGCGTCGCCGACGCGCACGCGCGCGCCGAGATCGACAAGAAGCGCCTGCCGCTGCAAAAGGCGCGCGCCAACGCGCTGAAGCTCGACTGGAGCCAATGCCGTCCGACGAAGCCGGGCTTCACCGGCTCGCGGGTTTTCCGCAGCTACGACGTCGCCGAACTGATCCCCTATATCGACTGGACGCCGTTCTTCCAGACCTGGGAGATGAAGGGGCGCTACCCCGCGATTCTCCAGGACGAGAAGCAGGGCGAGACCGCGCGGCAGCTTTGGGACGACGCGCAGGCCATGCTCCGGCGCATCGTCGATGAGCGCTGGTTCAACCCCAAGGCGGTGATCGGCTTCTGGCCTGCCAACAGCGTCGGCGACGACATCCGCCTTTACAAGGGCGAGAGCCGCGCCGACACGCTCGCGACGCTTCACGGCCTGCGCCAGCAACTGACAAAGCGCGACGGGCGGCCGAATGTCTGCGTCTCCGATTTCGTCGCCCCGGCCGAGAGCGGGATCGCCGATTACGTGGGCGGCTTCGTGGTGACGTCGGGCCTTGAGGAGGTGCGCATCGCCGAGCGCTTCGAGCGGGCGAATGACGATTACGGCTCGATTCTCGTCAAGGCGCTCGCCGACCGCATCGCCGAGGCCTTCGCCGAGCGCATGCATGAGCGTGTGCGCAAGGAGTTTTGGGGCTACGCGGCGGACGAGAATTTCACGACCGATGAGCTCATCGCCGAGGCCTATGCGGGCATCCGCCCGGCGCCCGGCTACCCGGCCCAGCCGGATCATACGGAGAAAGAGACGCTGTTCTCGCTCATGCGGGCGAAGGAGAGCATCGGCGTGGAGCTGACCGAGAGCTTCGCCATGTGGCCGGGCTCGTCCGTTTCGGGGCTCTACCTCGCCCATCCGGAGGCCTATTACTTCGGCGTCGGCAAGATCGAGCGCGATCAGGTCGAGGATTACGCCCTGCGCAAGGGGATGGACGTTGCGGAGATGGAGCGCTGGCTGGCGCCGGTGCTCAACTACGATCCCGCCCGATATCTGCGCGAGGCCGCCGAGTGAGTGGCGCGCCGCCCGCGGTTTAAGGTTGCGGGTTGCGGCCCGTGAGCGGGCGGTGATATAGCCCGGCACGTCGTTCACGCAGTCGGGATTGGAAACGCATGTCGGTCGATCAGCAGACAGTCCGCCGGATCGCGAAACTCGCGCGCATCGCGGTCACCGACGACGACGTGCCCCACCTCCAGGGCGAACTGAACGCGATCCTCGCCTTTGTCGAGCAACTCGGCGAAGTCGATGTGGACGGCGTCGAGCCGATGACGTCGGTCACGCCGATGGCCATGCGCATGCGCGAGGACGCCGTCACCGACGGCCAAAAGACCGCCGATATCCTCGCCAACGCGCCGGCGACGGAAGACAATTTCTTCCTCGTGCCGAAAGTCGTCGAGTGACCCTCCGGGTTTCCTCGCCAGCGCCGCGATCCGCAGAAAGAGCCCGTCCGTGACCAATCTCACCGATCTGACCCTCGCCGAAGCCCGCGACGGCCTCGCCTCGAAGTCGTTCTCGGCGGTCGAGCTGACGCAAGCCCATCAGGGCGCGATCGCGCAGGCGAAGGGGCTCAACGCCTTCATCCGCGAGACCCCCGATCAGGCGCTCGCCATGGCTGTCGCCGCCGACGAGCGCATCGCGCGCGGCGAGGCGCGCCCGCTCGAGGGGTTGCCCGTCGGCGTGAAGGATCTGTTCTGCACGGAAGGCGTCGAGTCGACGGCCTGCTCGACGATCCTCAAGGGCTTCACGCCTCGCTACGAATCGACCGTCACCGGCAATCTCTGGAACGCCGGCGCGGTGATGCTCGGCAAGATCAACTGCGATGAGTTCGCCATGGGTTCGTCGAACGAGACGAGCGCCTTCGGCCCCGTCGTCTCGCCCTGGCGGCGCGCCGGCGACGATACGAAGCTCGTTCCCGGCGGCTCGTCCGGCGGTTCGGCCGCAGCGGTCTCCGCGCGGCTCTGCCTTGCCGCGACGGCGACCGACACCGGCGGCTCGATCCGCCAGCCGGCGGCGTTCACGGGCACCGTCGGCATCAAGCCGACTTACGGACGCTGCTCGCGCTGGGGCATCGTGGCCTTCGCCTCCTCGCTCGATCAGGCGGGGCCGATCACCAAGACCGTGCGGGACGCGGCGATGATGCTGCGCGCCATGTCCGGCCACGATCCGAAGGATTCGACCTGCGCCGACATGCCCGTGCCCGATTTCGAGGCGGCGGTGGGGCGCGGCGTGAAGGGGCTCAGGATCGGCATTCCGAAGGAATACCGCGTCGAGGGCATGTCGCCCGAGATCGAGCGGCTCTGGGAGGCGGGGCAGGCGTGGCTGCGCGAGGCGGGCGCCGAGATCGTCGAGGTCTCGCTGCCGCACACGAAATACGCCCTGCCGGCCTATTACATCGTCGCGCCCGCCGAGGCTTCGTCGAACCTCGCCCGCTATGACGGCGTGCGCTACGGCCTGCGCGTCGAGGGCAGGGACGTCACGGAGATGTACGAGCGCACCCGCGCCGCCGGCTTCGGCCGCGAGGTGAAGCGCCGCATCATGATCGGCGCCTATGTGCTCTCGGCCGGCTATTACGACGCCTATTACCTGCGCGCCCAGAAGATCCGCACGCTGATCAAGCGCGACTTCGAGGAGGTTTACGCCGCCGGCGTCGACGCCATTCTCACCCCCGCGACGCCGTCCGCCGCCTTCGGGATCGGCGAGAAGGGCTCGGCCGATCCGGTGGAGATGTATCTCAACGACATCTTCACGGTGACCGTGAACATGGCCGGCCTGCCCGGCATCGCCGTGCCAGGCGGCTTCGACGCGCAGGGCCTGCCGCTCGGCCTCCAGCTCATCGGCCGCCCCTTCGACGAGGAAACGCTTTTCGCCGCCGGCCAGGTGATCGAGGACGCCGCGGGCCGCGTCGCCCCGCCTCCCGTCTGGTGGGCGGCCTGAGGGCGACAGGCCAACCGCCGACCTGACTCCGTCCCCGAAAGGGAGGGCTTGCCGGCGGAGGTTCGGGCGCTCACCGTTTCCGTATCTCGACACACGCGCCCGGCCCGCTAAAGTCGCCGGCGTCGCCCGCGCTTGAGGAAATTCATGAACGCACCCGCACGCATCGAGCGTCGCTCCTCGGTCTGTCCGCATGATTGTCCGTCGTCCTGCGCTCTCGAGATCGAGGTGATCGACGGGCGCACGATCGGGCGCGTCACGGGCGACGAGGGGCAGGATTACACGGCGGGGGTGATCTGCGCGAAGGTCGCGCGCTACGCCGAGCGCATCCATCATCCCGACCGCCTGACGCAGCCGCTGCGCCGCGTCGGCCCGAAGGGCTCGGGGCGGTTCGAGCCGATCTCCTGGGACGACGCGCTCGATCTCGTGGCGGCGAAATTTCTCGAAGCCGAGCGCGACTTCGGCGCGGAATCCGTCTGGCCCTATTATTACGCGGGCACGATGGGCCTTCTCATGCGCGACGGCATCCACCGCCTGCGCCACGTCAAGAAATATTCCGGCCAGCACAACACCATCTGCACCAACATGGCGTGGACGGGATATGTCGCGGGGACGGGCATCCTCGCCGGCCCCGATCCGCGCGAGATGGCGAAATCCGATTGCGTGGTGATCTGGGGCACGAACGCCGTGCACACGCAGGTCAACGTGATGACCCACGCCACCCGCGCCCGCAAGGAGCGCGGGGCGAAGATCGTCGTCGTCGACGTCTACGACAACGCCACGATGAAGCAGGCCGACCTCAAGCTGATCCTGCGCCCCGGCACGGACGCCGCGCTCGCCTGCGCGGTCATGCACATCCTCTTCCGCGACGGCCTCGCCGATCGCGCGTACATGGCGCGATACGCCGACAAGCCCGAAGAGCTCGAAGCGCATCTGAAGACGCGCGATCCCGTCTGGGCGGCGGCGATCACGGGGCTGTCGGTCGAGGATATCGAGGCATTCGCCCGGCTCGTGGGCGAGCGCAAACGCACATTCCTGCGCCTCGGCTACGGCTTCTCACGCCAGCGCAACGGAGCGGTGGCCATGCACGCCACCGCCTCGATCGCGACGGTCGCGGGCTCCTGGAAATACGAGGGCGGCGGCGCGTTCCACAGTAACAGCGCCATCTTCCATTGGCGCAAGTCGCTGATCGAGGGGCTCGACGCGCTCGATCCCGAGATGCGCAAGCTCGACCAGTCTCAGATCGGCCGCGTGCTCACGGGCGAGGCGCAAGCCCTGCGCGGCGGCGCGCCGGTGAAGGCGATGCTCGTCCAGAACACCAACCCCGTCTCCGTCGCGCCCGAGCAGGAGCTGGTGAAGGCGGGATTCGCGCGGGAAGACCTCTTCGTCTGCGTGCACGAGCAGTTCATGACGGAAACGGCGCAATACGCCGATATCGTGCTGCCCGCGACGATGTTCATGGAGCATGACGACGTCTATCAGGGCGGCGGGCACCAGTTCATCCAGCTCGGGCCGAAGCTGATCGAACCGCCGGGCGAATGCCGCTCCAACCACGCGGTGATCTGCGGGATCGCCCGGCGCGTGGGGGCGCGGCATCGCGGGTTCGAAATGGAGCCGCGCGAGATCATCGACTGGACCTTGCGCGAATCCGGCTGGGGCTCGCTCGACGATCTCGAAGCCGGCAAGTGGATCGACGCGCAGCCGCCTTTCGACAAGGCGCATTTCATCGACGGCTTCGCCTGGCGCGACGGCAAGTTCCGCTTCAGCCCCGACTGGCCGAAGGTTCCGCTGGCGAACGCCGGCCCGATGGGGCCGTGGGCCCAGATGCCGGCCTTCCCCGATCAATGGGACGTGATCGAGAGCGTCACGCCCGAGCATCCCTTCCGGCTCGCCACGAGCCCGGCGCGCAGCTTCCTCAACTCCAGCTTCACCGAGACGCCTTCGTCGAAGAAGCGCGAGGGGCGGCCCGAGGTGATGATCCACCCCGACGACGCGCGCGAGGCCGGGATCGCCGACGGCGACTGGGTGCGGCTGTCCAACGCGCGCGGCGCGGTCATGCTGCGCGCGAGGCTTTTCGCCGGCGTGCTGCGCGGTGTGCTTATCGCAGAATCGATCTGGCCGAACGCCGCCTATCCCGACGGGCGAGGGATCAATACCCTGACGGGCGCGGATGCGGCGGCGCCCTATGGCGGAGCCGCGTTCCACGACATCCATGTCGCAATCGCCCGGATCGACGCGCCGGAAAGCGTCTGAGCCGGGCCTGAGAGGGGAAACGATGCGTTTTGCGGGAACGAAGGACTACGTGGCGACCGACGATCTCAAGGTCGCGGTCAACGCGGCGATCGTGCTCGAACGCCCGCTGCTGGTGAAGGGTGAGCCCGGAACGGGCAAGACGGTCCTCGCCGAAGAGATCGCCAAGGCGCTCGACGCGCCGCTGATCACCTGGCACATCAAGTCGACCACCAAGGCGCAGCAGGGGCTCTATGAATACGACGCCGTCTCGCGCCTGCGCGACAGCCAGCTTGGCGATCCGCGCGTCAGCGACATCCGCAACTACATCCGCCGCGGCAAGCTCTGGGAGGCGTTTGCGGCCGACGTCCGGCCCGTGCTCCTGATCGACGAGATCGACAAGGCGGATATCGAATTCCCCAACGACCTCCTGCTCGAGCTCGACCGCATGGAGTTCCACGTCTACGAGACGGGCGAGGCGATCAGGGCCGAGCGCCGGCCGATCGTCATCATCACCTCCAACAACGA
>REDO01000042.1 GCA_007693435.1 Salinarimonadaceae bacterium
ACTGAATGTCATGGAATCGTGGAGAATATAGGTCCGGACACGCCGGCGCGCAATCTCTCGCTTCGGGGGAATGGGTTAGTTTGAAGTCCGTGAAACTTGTTGACCCCAATTTTTCGTTGCCCAAGATTAAATTCCCTCAGAATCGGGCAAGCCCAAATGCCAAATGTCAGACAATTATTTTTTCCGTATGGAATGTCCCGCAATCCAGATGGCAGCTGGATATTCTTCAACCGCAAATACAAGCCAGTCGGCGTTGTCACAACAGATTGGGCTGATTGGGGCGATCCGCGCCATAAGATTTTTCTGAAAGGGCTGGGCCCCAAGACGCTCGCGAAACTGGCGCATGATGGCGTTGGTTCGGGTGAACGGATCTATTTCTACGATGATGCGTCAAATCCCGAGCGCTCAACAACTAACATGGACGCGTACCTGAACAAGTTGAAAATACTGATCGGGTTGAAAGAAGGAGGGTCGGATTGATACATGGGCCGAAATTTGTACATGAGCCGTCGATTTATCAGCTTTTTCATCCTTCGAATAACGCGATTGCATTTCTGATATTGCAGGGAGATTAAATTGCGCCCGCAATCTCTCGCTTCGGGCGCTCGCGAAATCCCGCATCGGCCGGTCGGCGGCGCGCTTTCGCCCTGCTTTCCACTTGACCGCGGCTCGCCCCGCGTCGCACTTCTTCGGGACGTTTTCGAAGGAGGCCATCGTGCCGGGCAAGCCCCGTTCAGACGCAAAGCCTTTCCGGTCCGGACGGGGGGGCAAGCCCTTCAGGCCCCGCTCCGTTGCCCTTATCGCGCGCGCCCGGGCCGCGGAGGGAGCCGTGATCTACGGCTGGCATCCGGGCGTCGAGGCCCTGCGCAATCCGAAGCGGCGCATCCGGAAGCTTCTCACAACCGAAAATTCCGCCCATCGCCTCGCCGAGGAGATCGGCGCCCTGCCGCTCGAACCCGAAATCGTCTCGCCGCGCGAGATCAACGCGCTGCTCGAACCCGACGCGGTGCATCAGGGCATTTATATCGAGGCCGACCACCTCGAGGGGCCCGATCTCGACGCCCTGCCCGACGACGCCGTGACCCTCGTCCTCGACCAGATCACCGATCCGCACAATGTCGGCGCCATCGTGCGCACGGCGGCGGCCTTCGGCGTGTCGGCCATCGTGACGACGGCGCGCCACTCACCCGCAGCGACCGGCGTGCTCGCCAAATCCGCCTCGGGCGGGCTGGAGCACGTGCCGTTCATCGTCGTGCGCAATCTCGGCGACGCCCTGCAACAGCTCGGCGCGCGCGGCTTCATGCGCATCGGGCTCGATTCGGAGGGCGAAGACGATTTTGACGCCGTCATCCCCGTCCGCCCGGTCGCGCTGGTGCTCGGCGCGGAGGGCAAGGGCCTGCGCCAGCGCACCCGCTCCTGCTGCGACGTGGTCGCGCGGCTCGACATGCCCGGCGCGATCAAGAGCCTCAACGTTTCCAACGCGGCGGCTGTAACCCTGCATGCGCTGACGCGCAAGCTGGCCTGAGACGGGAGAGCGGCAAATGGCGCAGATCGAGATTCACAGGATCCCCCGCAACAGACACGACGAGTGGGAGGCTCTCTGGCGCGCCTATCTCGATTTCTACGACGCCCCCTATTCCGAACAGGCCACCCAGACCACTTGGGACCGTTTCCACAGCCCCGACGAGCCGATGACCGCGCTCGGCGCCTTCGACGGCGAGGAACTGGTGGGCATCGTTCATTACATCTATCACCGCTCGACATGGACAGTGGAGAATTACTGCTATCTGCAGGATCTCTTCACCCGCGAGGACGCGCGCGGACGCGGCGTCGGGCGGACCTTGATCGAGGCGGTCTGCGAGCGCGCGAAGGAAGCCGGCGCCGGCCGCGTCTACTGGCTGACCCAGGAGGCGAATACGCCGGCGCGTGCGCTTTACGACAAACTCGCCGAGCGCTCCGGCTTCATCCAGTATCGCCGGATGCTGTGAGAGCGACCGGATCGTGATGTCGGAACCCGCCTCGCCAGACGCGCCCGAAATCGCCGCCGCCTTCCTCGACGTCGAGGCATCGGCGACGGGCCGGCGCTGGAGCGCGCGCCTCGATACGGAAGCGGAGACGCGCGCGCTCGCGATCGCGCAGGCGCATGGCCTGTCCGACGTCGTCTCGCGTGTGCTCGCCGGTCGCGGCGTATCGATGGAAAGCGCTCAAGCCTTCCTCGCCCCGAAGCTGCGCGACCTCCTGCCCGACCCGCATGTCCTGCGCGACATGGAGCCCGCCCTCGAGCGGCTGGCGCAGGCAGTGGCGCGCAGCGAGAAGGTGGCGATCTTCGGCGATTACGATGTCGACGGCGCCGCGAGCGCCGCGCTCCTCGCCTCGTTCCTGCGCGCCTGCGGCGTTCCGTTCCAGATCCACATCCCCGACCGCATCACCGAAGGCTACGGGCCGAATTCCGAAGCGATCGAGATGCTGGCCCGCGAGGGCGCGCGGCTCCTCGTCGCGGTCGATTGCGGCACGGCGAGCCACGAGCCCTTCGCGCATGCCCGCGCGCTGGGGCTCGACGTGGTGGCGCTCGATCATCACCAGGCGCCGGAGACGCTTCCCGAGACGATCGCGCTCGTCAATCCCAACCGCCAGGACGACCTTTCCGGCCTCGGGCATCTCTGCGCCGCGGGCGTTGTCTTCATGACGCTGGTCGGCCTCGCGCGCCGGTTGCGCGAGGAGGGCCGCGCGCCCGATTTCGATCTGATGGGCGCGCTAGACATCGTTGCGCTCGCGACCGTCGCCGACGTCGTGCCGCTGGTGGGGCTCAACCGCGCCTTCGTGCGCCAGGGGCTCTCCGTCATGCGCGCGCGGGCGCGGCCGGGGCTGACTGCGCTGCTCGACGTCGCCGGGCTCGCAGCCGCTCCGCAGGCCTGGCATCTGGGCTATCTCGTCGGCCCGCGCATCAATGCGGGCGGGCGCATCGGCGACGCGGCGCTCGGCGCGCGCCTTCTCCTCACCGAGGATCAGACGGAGGCGGCGACCATCGCAGCCGAACTCGACCGCCTCAATCGCGAGCGCCAGATCATCGAGCAGGAAGCCGTCGCGGAGGCTTTGGCGCAGGCCGACAAACTGCTCATGGACGAGCCCGACGCGCCGATCGTCGCGACCTTTTCGCCGGAATGGCATCCGGGCGTCGTCGGCCTCGTCGCCGCGCGCCTGAAAGAGCGTTTCCGCCGTCCGGCCTTCGCCTTCGCCGTCAACATCGCGGGCGACGCCACGGGCTCGGGCCGCTCCATCGCCGGCGTCGATCTCGGCCGCGCCGTGCGCGCGGCGGTCGAGGCCGGGAGGGCGATCAAGGGCGGCGGCCATGCGATGGCGGCGGGCGTCACCATCGCGCCGGGGGGCTTTGCGGATTTCGCGGCGTTCCTCGCGCAGGCGGTGGCGGAAGGCGTCGCGAGCGCGCAGGCGCAGGATACGCTGACGATCGACGCCATCGTCACGGCCGGCGGCGCGAGCGCCGCGCTCGTCGCCGAGATCGAGCAGGCGGGCCCCTTCGGCGCAGGCTGCCCCGAACCGGTCTTCGCCCTGCCGAGGCATCGCATCGTGAGCGTGCGGGAGGTGGGATCGGGCGGCCATCTGCGCGTGCGCCTCGCCTCGGGCGACGGCTCGACGATCGACGGCGTGGCCTTCCGCGCGGCCGGTCAACCTCTGGGCGAAGCGCTGTCGGCTTCGCAGGGCGAAACAATCCACCTCGCCGGCACGCTCGCCCGCAACGACTGGGGCGGCCGCGACCGGGCCGAACTGCGCATCATCGACCTCGCCAAACCGGCGTGAACGCGCCGCATTTTCCGCACCGATCAGACTTGCCCAACGCCCCGATCCCCACTATACGGGTGCCCGCGTCGCTTCCCGCAAGCGGCCCCCGCGCCCTTCGTCTAGCGGTCTAGGACGTCGCCCTTTCACGGCGAAAACACGG
>REDO01000060.1 GCA_007693435.1 Salinarimonadaceae bacterium
ATACGGCGAGAGGTAGCCGCGGTCGAACTGCATGCCCTCGACGATGTCGAGCTCGGTCTCGAAGCTCTTGGCCTCCTCGACCGTGATCACGCCCTCGTTGCCGACCTTGGCCATCGCTTCCGCGAGGAAGCGGCCGATCTCGGAATCGCCGTTGGCGGAAATCGTCCCTACCTGGGCGATTTCGTCATTGTTCCGGATCTTGCGGGCGTTCGTCTTGAGATCCGCGACGATGGCCTCGACGGCCATGTCGACGCCGCGCTTGAGGTCCATCGGGTTCATGCCGGCGGCGACAGCCTTGGCGCCCTCGCGGACGATGGACTGGGCGAGCACGGTCGCGGTCGTGGTGCCGTCGCCGGCGACGTCGCTCGTCTTCGAAGCCACTTCGCGCACCATCTGGGCGCCCATATTCTCGAACTTGTCGGCGAGCTCGATTTCCTTCGCGACGGTGACGCCGTCCTTGGTGATCCGGGGAGCGCCAAACGCCTTGTCGAGCACGACGTTGCGGCCCTTGGGGCCGAGCGTGACCTTCACGGCGTCGGCGAGAATATCGACGCCGCGCAGCATGCGCTCGCGAGCGTCTGCGGAGAATTTCACTTCTTTTGCTGCCATTTTCGTCACTCCAAAAAAGACATGACCAGCGAATGCTCAGAAGGCCCCGTCAGGCGGCCTTTCTCTGCGCGGCGGCGGCTTCGAGCACGCCGAGGATGTCCGATTCCTTCATGATCAGAAGGTCTTCGCCTTCGATGCGCACCTCGGAGCCCGACCACTTGCCGAACAGCACGCGATCGCCGGCCTTCACGTCGAGGGCGACGATTTCGCCTTTCTCGTTGCGGGCGCCGGGACCGACGGCCACGACCTCGCCCTGCTGGGGCTTCTCCTTCGCGGTGTCGGGGATGATGATGCCGCCGGCGGTCTTCTCGTCAGCCTCGATGCGGCGAACCAGCACGCGATCGTGCAGAGGACGGAACTTCATTTCAGTCGTCTCCATCAGATTTGCGAGATCCAAGATCCTCACCGAAATCCGGCCCGCTCCAGGCGACGCCGGCTTTCGCGCGACGAGGTAGGAGCGTCGCGAACGCGGTTCAAGACCTGCGGAGAAAATTTTTGGCACTCTATCGAGTAGAGTGCTGACAAAGACGTCGGAGCGGCTCGCCGTTTGGCAGCACTCCCCGAAGAGCGCTGCTAACATATTGATATATCATAATATTTCTGAAAATTTTGATTGCGCCCCACTACACCTTGAAGCATCATTATGCAAGGCGTTTTCGCCGTGTTGCGTCTTTGTTGCGTCTTTTCGGGACGGGAGAAGGAGTTCACATGGTTTCACGCGCGTTCAACCGGCAGATGGAGGGCTATGGCCTGATAACGGCCGAATTGCTTTATCGGATGCCAGACCACCCGACGATCCTCCAGACCTTCCTCTGGCAGGAATACGATCTCGCGCCCGACTTCCCTGTCTTGCGCGGCTTCCTCGATTTCTGGTCGCGCGAAATCGACGGAATGCTGCATTCGGTCACGATCGCTCATTCTCGGTTGATCCAGCCGGCGCAATTCAAACTGGTAGACGGCGTCTTCACGGTGCATTGACAAACCGGCGCGCTTCCCGCTCTAGGAGATCGCGACATCGGATGATGCGATCAGAGGATTGTGGCGCGCGTGCTGAGGACCTCGGAAATCCTGACGCGGCTCGCCGCCCATCCAAGCGGAGAACGTGTGTCGCTGTTCGAGATTCTCGCGCGCATCCGGGCGCGGGCCTTCGGCGTGTTCCTGATCATTTTCGCCGTCCCCAATCTCATTCCGACTCCGCCGGGCTTCTCGACCGTCGCCGGGCTCCTGATCCTCGTCGTCGCGGTCCAGCTCCTGATCGGCCGCACGGCTCTCTGGCTGCCCGAAAAACTCGGCTACAAGTCTATCCAGACACGCCTTCTCGTAAGGTTGATCGAGTGGACGGTCCCGAAGCTGCGACGTATCGAACGTTGGAGCAAGCCACGCGCCGTCTGGCTGACGCGGCTCGCGGCGCGACGGCTGATCGGCCTTCTCATCGTGGTGCTCGCGATCATCATGGCGCTCCCGATTCCGGTGGTCGGCAACTCGCCTCCGGCGCTCGCGATCACGCTGATGGGCTTTGGCATGCTGGAGCGGGACGGCGTCTGGGTGGCGGCGGGAGTCGCTGTCGGATTGATCGCCATCGGCGTGATCGTCGCTCTCGCCTTTGGCCTTTTCAGATTGGCGACGCTCATCCCGACCGGCATTCTGCCATTCTGACGATCAGGCCGCCGTGGTTCTGCCGGCGCGAGGCGGGGTGATCCCCAGGAGCACGTCGATCTCCTCCGGCGGAACCGGCCGCGAGAAGAGGAAGCCCTGCAACTCGTGGCATCCGAGCGCCTGAAGGAAGCGATGCTGCTCCTTCGTCTCCACCCCTTCCGCCGTGACGGTCATGCCGAGGGCGCGGCCGAGATGGACGATGGAGTGGACGAGAATCGCCGATTCGCCGACGCCCTCGAGGCTTTCGAGAAATGAGCGGTCGATCTTGATCTTGTCGAAGGCGAAGCGGCGCAGATAGATCAGCGACGAATAGCCTGTTCCGAAATCGTCGAGCGCCAGGTGGAAACCGTTGTCACGCAGCCGATGCATCGCCGCTTCCGCCGCATCCGCGTCCTCGACGACGACGCCCTCGGTCAGTTCGAGTTCGAGACGCGAGGGATCGAAACCGACTTCATCGAGAACAGCGAGCACGCTGTCGACGAAGTCGCGTTGCCGGAACTGGATGGGCGAGACGTTCACGGCCAGCCGGACGCCGGGCCATCTCATCCCGTCGCGACAAACGCGCCGAAGGACCCATTCCCCGAGCGGAATGACGAGTCCGCTTTGCTCCGCCAGCGGGATGAAGCTGTCGGGCGCGATCAACCCCTTCGTCGGATGCGGCCAACGCACGAGCGCTTCGAGGCAGACGACGCGATCGCCGGCGGCGGAATAGATCGGCTGATAGTAGATCGTCAATTCGTCGTCGGCGATCGCGCGTCGCAGATCGTCGGAGACGACCTTTCGCATCTGCAGCTCGGCGTCCATGTGAGCCCGGAAGTGAATCGCCCGGTTCCTACCGGCGCTCTTCGCTTCGTAGAGTGCCGTGTCGGCGAGGCGCATGAGCGTCTCGCGGTCCGGCGCGTCACGAGGCGCGAGCGCTATTCCGATCGAGACTCCGATATTCACCGTCGCTCCATGCAAGTCGAACGGCGTCGCCAGAGAGTGCAGGATACGCGCCGCGACATCCCGCGCACGCTCCTCGTCGGCCGCGGATGCGACGATGACGGCGAATTCGTCGCCGCCGAACCGCGCCAGCGTGTCGTCGTCGGAGACAACGGTCTGAAGGCGTCGCGCGACCTGCGTGATCAGCTCGTCCCCGGCCTGATGGCCATAGGCGTCGTTGACCTCCTTGAAACGATCGAGATCGAGGAACATGATCGCGACGCCGTCGATCGCGCCGTCGCGGATGGCGGCGAGCGCGGCGTCGAGACGCTCGCTGAACAGCACCCGGTTCGGCAGGCCGGAAAGTGGGTCGCGCACCGCGTGATCGGCGACGCGCTCGTGAGACGCGGCAAGGTCTGCGGCGACCCGGCGGGTGTTGATCGCGACGAGCAGGAAGAGCAGGAAGGTGGCCGCGAGCGGCGGCACGGCGATCCATCCGATCCGTGCGACAAGGTGATCGCCCGGGCGCGTCGGGGACCAATGCAATGACGCCGTTTCTCCCGTCGCGAGATCGCGGAAAGCGAGGCCGTTGGCGTCGCGCGGAGGCGAGCCATGCGAAATCTCCAGATGAGACAGCCGGCTGAGCCCGTTGATCTGCTGGAAATCGTCTATGGAGACCCTGTCGAGGGCGAACACCCAGCGGCCTACTTCCATCGGAGCGGCCGCGACGAACAGGAAGTCTCCGGCATACATGCCGTATGTCGCGGGCACGCGCGCCTCGGGCTCGATGTCCTGGGCCGCCATCCAGGCCGAGAGCCGCTGGAAGAACCGGTCGTCGACGTCTATCTCAGCGCTCCCCGGCGGAGCGAAGACGAGGCGTTCGACGTCCGGGGCGTCGATGACGACATGGAGTTCCAGGCGTTGCGCAAGCTGGTCGGAGAGGCCCTCGAGGCCGTCGCCGACCGCTTGCGCCGCCGCGACCTTGTTCGCGACGTCGCGCGCGCGACGCTCCAGGGACTTCGTGACTTCGGAGCGCTCGAACACCGCCGCATCATCGTTCTGGGCCGCGGCGATGGTCGCGACGATGCCGGCGCCCAGCGCGACCGTGCCCGTGAGCAGAATCGCGGCGACCCAGACCAGCCGGGAGAGCAGATCGCTCGAGTTGTGAGACAAATTTTTGTTGTTCGAGAACATTGAGCCGTCGCTATTGATCGACTCCCAAGCTAGCGGCCATTCCCTTCGAAATCGTTGCTTGTATCTCTGGTTGGGCGCCCTTCGACCTAGCCGCGCGGCGAAACGTGAAAAACGCATCGCCCATCTTCGAGCACGGCTTCGCCGGCGGCGACGGAAGCGAGCGCCGGCGGATAGATGCGGTGCTCCTCGACGAGTACGCGCGCCGCCAGATCGTCCTCGCCGTCGCCGGGATGAACCGGCACGCAGGCTTGGGCGATAATCGGCCCCGCATCGAGCTCTGGCAAGACAAAATGCACAGTGCAGCCGTGCACTCGAACCCCCGCATCGAGCGCCTGGCGATGCGTGCGCACGCCGCGGAACAGGGGCAGGAGCGATGGATGGATGTTGATCATCCGCCCCACCCAGCGCGTGACGAACCACGGCGTGAGAACGCGCATGAACCCCGCGAGGCAAACGACCTCGATCGCCGCATGACGCAACTTCCGATCTATCTCGCGTTCGAAATTCTCACGATCGGCGAAGGCCCGGTGATCGACGCAGACCGCCTCGATCCCCTCCGCGCGCGCACGCTCGAGTCCGCCTGCTTCGGGCCTGTTCGAGACGACGAGCGAGATCTGCGCCGGATAATCGGAAGCGCGCGCGGCTTCGATCAGCGACGTCATGTTTGAGCCGCGCCCCGAGATCAGGACGGCGACGCGCTTTTTCGTGGTCATATCCCGAGCGAGCCTTCGAATGTGACGCGGGCGCCTTCGCCGCGCGACGTGACCCGCCCCAAAACGAACGGCGCCTCGCCCGCATCGGCGAGAGCGGCGGCGACCGCCTCGACGTCGGTCTCGGAGACGACGACGATCATGCCGACCCCGCAATTGAAGGTGCGCAGCATCTCCGCTTCGGCGACGCCGCCCGCGCGAGCGAGCCAGCCGAAAACCGGAGGGAGATGAATCGCGCCAAGATCGAGGCGCGCGCCCAGGCCGTCGGCCAGAACGCGCGGAATGTTCTCGGTAAAGCCGCCGCCGGTGATGTGGGCGAGCGCCTTGATCGCGCCCGTCGCCCGAATCGCCGACAGGAGCGGCTTGACGTAGATGCGCGTCGGCTCCAGCAGCGCTTCACCGAGGCTGCGCGACGGTTCGAAGGGGGCGGGAGCGTCCCAGGAGAGCCCCTCGCGCGCCACGATGCGGCGCACCAGCGAGAAGCCGTTGGAATGGACGCCCGAGGACGGCAGGCCGAGAATCACGTCGCCCGCCGCGACGTCGGCGCGCGGCAGAAGCGTCCCGCGCTCGGCGGCGCCGACGGCGAAGCCGGCGAGATCGTAATCGTCCCCGGCGTAAAGCCCGGGCATCTCCGCCGTCTCGCCGCCGATCAGCGCGCAGCCGGCCCGGAGGCAGCCTTCGGAGATTCCACGCACGATTGCGACGCCGGCGGCGGGGTCGAGCTTGCCTGTGGCGTAGTAATCGAGAAACAGAAGCGGTTCGGCGCCCTGCACGACGAGATCGTTCACGCACATCGCGACAAGGTCGATCCCGACCGTGTCGTGGATACCCGTCTCGATGGCTATCTTCACCTTGGTGCCGACGCCGTCGTTCGCCGCAACGAGGATCGGGTCCGAAAAGCCCGCCGCCCCGAGATCGAAAAGACCGCCGAATCCTCCGATCTCGCCGTCGGCTCCGGGGCGGCGCGTGGCGCGCACGAGCGGCTTGATCGCATCGACCATGGCGTTCCCGGCGTCGATGTCGACGCCCGCATCTGCGTAGGTCAGACCTTTGCGCGGCGTATCGGCCATTTAGGGCCCCTTTCGCGGACAGGATGCGGGGAGTTAAGCCCGCGCGCGCCCGCAGGCAAGCGCGCAACGGCCTATTTCCGCCAAAATCGCGGGAAAGTTCTTGCTTGACCGGCAACGCCAAGCGGCTAACGATCCGGACACGGGGGGACGTATGACGATACCCAACCTGATCACGATCTTCAGGTTCATGCTGGTCCCCGTGGTGATCGTCGCGATCCTTCAGGAATACTGGCTTGTGGCCTTTGTCTTGTTCGTGCTGGCCGGCGTTTCCGACGGCGTGGACGGTTATGTGGCGCGGCGCTTCGACATGCGCAGCGAACTCGGCGCTTTCATCGATCCGCTCGCGGACAAGGCGCTTCTCGTCTCGATTTTCGTCACTCTTGCGATCGTCGGCGTCCTGCCTGTGCTCTTCGCGGTCGTCGTCGTGGCGCGCGACGTCCTGATCGTGATGGGCGTCCTCGTCTCGTGGCTCCTGCGCCGGCCCATGAAGATCGCGCCGCTCATGATCTCCAAGGCCAACACCTGCGTGCAGATCGCCTTCGCGGCGCTCGTTCTCGGCGCGCTGGCGTTCTCGTTCGACCTCGGCGCAATGACGGGGCCGCTCGTGCTGCTCGTCACGGCCTTGACCATCGTCACCGCCGCCGCCTATCTCGTGGTCTGGTTAAGGCACATGACGCAGTAAGCCGGCATCCGGCGCCTGCGGTTCCTGAGGCGAGACGCGCATGACCGTCCAGAAGCAGGTCGGATTTTGGATTGCGGCGCTCGTCGCGCTCATCCTTTTTTTGTGGACGTTCAGCGGCGTGCTCCTGCCCTTCGTGGCGGGCCTCGCGCTCGCCTACATGCTCGACCCGGTGGCGGACCGGCTGGAGAAGCTCGGGCTCGGCCGGCTCGGCGCGACGCTCCTGATCCTCGTCCTGTTCGTGCTCGTCCTCATGCTGTCGCTGATGCTCGCGCTCCCGATCATCCTGCGGGAATCGCTCGCTTTCCTGCAATCCCTGCCGGACTACGTCACAAGGCTCCAGCGACTCGCGCTCGAACATGGCGGACCGTTCTTCGAGTTCTTCGGCGTCGAGGGCGGCGAACAGGATCTGGAGCGCTCCATCGCAGATATGGTGACGCAAGGCAGCGGATATCTCGTCACCTTCATCGGCTCGGTCCTGGCCGGCGGGCAAGCCGCGCTCTCGATCGTATCGCTCCTCGTGGTGACGCCGGTCGTGGCCTTTTATCTCCTCATCGACTGGGATCTGATGATCCGAACCGTCGACAGCTGGCTTCCCCTGCGCCATCGCGAGACGATCCGGGGGCTGGTTCGCGCGATCGACAAGGCGCTTTCGGGCTTCATTCGCGGGCAGGCGGCGCTCTGCCTGATCCTCGGCTCGTTCTACGCGGTCGGCCTCTCGCTGATCGGCCTCAATTTCGGCGCGCTGATCGGGCTCACGGCCGGGGTGCTGAGCATCATTCCCTATGTCGGCTCGCTGACCGGGCTCATCCTGTCCGTCGGCGTCGCCATCGTGCAGTTCTGGCCCGATTATTTCTGGATCGGCATGACGCTCGCGGTCTTCGTTTTCGGCCAGACGGTGGAGGGCAACATTCTCGCGCCGAAGCTCCTTGGGAAATCGGTGGGCGTCCACCCGGTCTGGCTGATGTTCGCGCTGTTCGCCTTCGGCTCGCTCTTCGGCTTCCTCGGGCTGTTGCTCGCGGTGCCGCTTGCGGCGATCGTCGGCGTGCTCGCGCGCTTCATGCTCGCCCGATATCTGGCCAGCCCCTATTACAGCGACGAATCCGCGCAACCGGCGCCGGAGCGCGAGGATGTCTGAAGGCCCCCCGCCGGCGCGGGAACGGCGACGGCGCAACGACGGCCCGCCGCCGCAGCTCGCCTTCGACCTTCCTCTCGAACCCCGCTACGGCGGAGAGGACTTCCTCGTCGGCGCATCGAACGAGCAGGCCTATTCCCTCGTGGAATCCTGGCCCGACTGGCCCGATCCCGTGGCCTTGCTGGAAGGGCCGCATGGTTCGGGAAAGACGCATCTGGCCGCGATCTGGGCGACGATCGCAAAAGCCTGGACCGTCGACGCCGGAGCGGTGACGATGGCTCACGTGCCGTATCTGACCTCCAACCGGGCGCTTGTCATCGAGGACGCGGATCGTCCGGGGCTCGATGAGGCGGCGCTGTTCCATCTCCTCAACCTTGCCCGGGAGCGCGGGACCTTCGTCCTTGTGACCGCCGCCGCGCCCGTATCCGGTTGGGGTCTGACCACGCCGGACCTGCTCTCGCGCCTGCGCCTCGCGCCGAGCGCGCGCATCGAGCCGCCGGACGACGCGCTCCTGAAAGCGGTTCTCGTGAAGCTCTTCGTCGACCGGCAGCTCACCGTGGACACGCGCGTCGTCGATGCGCTGGCGCTGCGCATCGACCGCTCCCTCTCGATGGCCGGCGCGGTTGTCGACGCCCTAGACCGAGAGGCGCTGCGGCGCGGAAAGCGCGTCACGCGCGCGCTCGCCGCCGAAATCGCGGACCGCGTGGCGGACGGCGGCGCTTCGGAGCCGGATTCCGGCGAGGAGGGGGGGGACAACGGTCTCTGACGCTGTATCATCATTCTGTCATGAGAGCAGCGTGAAGTCGCCCGCGCGCAGGGCAGCGCGTTCAGGCGGGGAGTGTTTATCTTGTCATCGTCCGACGTTACGGCGAGAGCCGCGACCATCGACCCGTCGAACATCGAACGCCCGCAGGAAGCGCCGGCGCGGTCCGACGATCCCCGTGCGGAAGGCGCTGCGCTGAGCGCCTCACCCGAGCGCTTCGTCAACCGCGAGCTATCGTGGCTCCAGTTCAACCGGCGGGTCATGGAGGAGGCCTCCAACCGCGCCCATCCGCTGCTCGAGCAGGTGCGCTTCCTCTCGATCTCGGCGAACAATCTCGACGAGTTCTTCATGGTCCGCGTCGCCGGCCTCAAGGGTCAGGTGCGCGAGGGCGTGACCGTCGCGTCGCAGGACGGGCTGACGCCTCTGGAGCAGTTGCGTGAAATCGGCCGCGAGGTGGCCGTCCTCGCTGCGGATCAGCAGGCGCGTTGGCGCGAGCTGCGCGAGGAACTACTCGACGAGGGCATACTTCTGGTCGAGGAAGGGCATCTGAGCAAGTCGGAGCGCGCCTGGCTGGAAGACCACTTCCTGCATCACATCTTCCCGATCCTGACGCCGCTCGCGATCGATCCCGCGCACCCGTTCCCCTTCATTCCCAATCTCGGCATCTCGATCATGCTGAAGCTGCGCCGGCAAGGAGACGGCCGGCTGCTCAACGCGCTGATCCGCCTGCCGCTCAAGATCGACCGCTTCGTGCGCATCCCCGATTTCGCCGAAACGGGCGCGATGCGCTTCATCACGCTGGAACAGGCCATCGTGATCCATACGGGCCGGCTCTTTCCAGGATATGAACTGATCGGCGACGGCTGCTTCAAGGTCACCCGCGATTCCGACATCGAGATCGAGGAGGAGGCCGAGGACCTCGTGCGCGTGTTCGAGACGGCGCTGAAGGAGCGTCGGCGCGGCTCGGTCATCCGGCTCGAGATGGAGCGGAGCATGCCCGAGGATCTCGGCGCGTTCGTCGCCGAAGAGCTCGACGTGTCGCCCGACGAGATGGTCACGATCGACGGGATGCTGGCGCTTGCCGATCTGTCGCAGATCGTATCGCTCGACCGCCCCGGCCTGAAGTTCAAGCCCTACAATCCCCGCTTTCCCGAGCGCATCCGCGAGAAGAACGGCGATTGCTTCGCGGCGATCCGCGAGAAGGACATCATCGTCCACCACCCCTATGAATCCTTCGATTCGGTCGTCCAGTTCCTGTCGCAGGCGGCGCGCGACCCCAACGTCGTGGCGATCAAGCAGACGCTCTATCGCACGTCGAACCAGTCCCCGATCGTCGCGGCTCTGGCCGAGGCGGCGGAGGCCGGCAAGTCCGTCACTGCGCTTGTCGAACTGAAGGCGCGCTTCGACGAGGAAGCCAACATCCGCTGGGCGCGCGATCTAGAGCGCGCCCACGCGCAGGTCGTCTTCGGCTTCATCGAACTCAAGACCCACGCCAAGCTGTCCATGGTCGTGCGGCGCGAGGGCGGGCAGCTCATCAGCTATTGCCACATCGGCACGGGCAATTATCACCCGATCACCGCGCGCATCTACACCGACCTCTCCTATTTCACCGCCGATCCCGTGACCGCGCGCGACGTGGCGCGCATCTTCAACTTCATCACAGGCTACGCGGAACCCGCCGAGATGGAGCGGATGGCGGTGTCGCCCGTCACTTTGAAGAAACGCCTGTTGCAGCATATCGACGAGGAAGTGGCGCACGCCAAGGCGAGACGTCCGGCCGCCATCTGGCTCAAATGCAACTCGCTCGTCGATCACCAGATCATCGACGCGCTCTACGCAGCGAGCGGCGCGGGGGTGCAGATCGATCTCGTGGTGCGTGGCATCTGTTGCCTGCGGCCCGGCATTCCCGGACTTTCGGAGAATATCCGGGTCAAGTCGATCGTCGGGCGCTTCCTCGAGCACAGCCGGATCTACGCTTTCGGAAACGGCGGCCCCCTCCCCGGCCCGCAGGCGCATGTCTACATTTCCTCGGCCGATCTCATGCAGCGCAATCTCGACCGGCGCGTCGAGGCGTTGCTGCCGATCCTCAACCCAACTGTGCATCAGCAGGTGCTCGACCAGATCATGCTCGCGAATCTGCTCGACAACCAGCAGAGCTGGCGTGTACTCCCCTCCGGGGCGAGCGAACGCATAAATCCCGCCGAGGGCGAGGAACCGTTCAACGCGCACGAGTATTTTATGACTAATCCCAGTCTGTCGGGCCGGGGGAAATCGCTGAAAACGTCGAGCCCGCGAGCGCTTTCGAAACGTGGACATCGCAACTGAAAAGCTCCTGCTGCGAGATGATGCGCCCGGCCGCCTCAAGGTCGGACGACCGGTCGCCATCATCGATATCGGCTCGAACTCCGTGCGCCTTGTGGCCTATGAGGGGCTGACCCGCGCGCCGACGCCGATCTACAACGAGAAAGTTCTCTGCGGTCTCGGCCGGAACGTGATCTCGACGGGACGACTCGATGAGGAGGCGATCGGCCGGGCGCTCAAGGCGCTGGCGCGCTTCAGGATCCTGTGCGCGACGATCCGCGTCGGCGACGTCCGCGTTCTCGCGACCGCCGCCGCCCGCGACGCCGAGAACGGCCCGGAATTCCTTGCCCGCGCCGAAGAGGCCATCGGCCAGCCTATCGAACTCCTGTCGGGCGCGCGCGAGGCGGAGCTTTCGGCGACCGGCGTCATCTCCGGCTTCCACAAGGCGGACGGCATCGTGGGCGATCTCGGCGGCGGCAGCCTGGAACTCGTCGACGTAAGCGGCCAGAACGTCGGGACGAGCGTCAGCCTGCGGCTCGGCGGACTGGCGCTGCAGGACCTCTCCGACAACTCGCCGCGCAAGGCGCGCAAGATCGTGCGCGAAGCGCTCGAAGGCGCCGCGCCCCTCGCCGCCCTCAAAGGCCGCGCCTTCTATGCGGTCGGCGGGACATGGCGCGCGCTCGCGCGTCTGCACATGGCCGAGCGGAACTATCCGCTGCGCGTGATGCACGATTACCGCATCGATTCACAGGACGGCCTCGCCTTCCTCGAACTGCTCGAAAAGGCCGATCCCGCCAATCTCAAGGAGATCGACGCGATCTCGGCCGCGCGCCGGCCGCTCATCAAGTACGGTGCGATCGTGCTCGAGGAAATCATCAGGGCCGGCTCGCCGACGACCATCGTCACTTCGGCGCTCGGCGTCCGCGAGGGCGTGCTGCATGAGCGCCTGGACGACGAGCTGAAGGCGGCCGATCCGCTGATCACGGCGGCGGCGGATTTCAATCTCCTTCGCTCGCGTTCGCCGGGACATTGCATCGAACTCATCGCCTGGACCGATGTGCTGTTCCGGACGCTGGAGATCGCAGAGACCGAAGACGAGCAGAGGCTACGCCACGCCGCCTGCCTGCTGGCGGATATCGGCTGGCGCGCGCATCCGGACTATCGTGGAGAGCAGAGCCTCAACATCATCGCGAACGGCGCCTTCGTGGGCATCGACCATCCGGGGCGGGCCTATCTCGCGCTCGCGAATTTCTTCCGCCACGAGGGTCTCTCGATCGAACGGGCGAGCCTTTCGCTCAAGAGCCTCGCGACGCCCCGCCTTGTCGATCTCGCGCGCATGCATGCGGGCGCGCTTCGCGTCGCCTATCCGATTTCCGTCGCAATGGAGGGCGTCCTGCCACGAACGGCCCTGTTCGCCAGGAACGACCGGATCGTTCTGGGGCTCCCCGAGGACATGGCGCCCCTGGCGGGCGAACGCCTCATGGGCCGCATGCGCCAGCTCGGAAAACTGCTCAGTCGAGAACCACGAATACAGATCGGTTGAATTTCGCAAATGCGAAGCAATGTTGCGTCGCAGCAATCAAAGATGCATTTTTTTGATCGCCGAGGTCACGGAGGGTGGTGACAAGACGGTGTATTGCCCCTATAAGATTGCGTACCAGATCACCTGAGACATAAAATAATGTCAGGTGTGGGGTTCGGTCCAAGTCTGGGGAGGGATACGCCAGAACGCTCTCTAATGAGCAAGTTCGCAGAAGGCAGGCAATAACGACTTCCAACCAAGCAAGGCTTAGGCCTTGCTTTTTCTTTTTGTATCCTATTCTTCAGAATTACTACGCTACATGCGCGTCTACATAGACGCAGAGCGGGCCTTGCGTTCCATGGACGATACTCGTTCAGCCAAGACCGGCGAGCGGCATCAATGCAGCCGCCAGGTTGAAGACGAACCCGGAGACGATCGTCGTCCAGATAGCCTTCTGACGCAGGGCGGGCCGCACCGGAGCGCCCGGCTCTGACCCTGCGACGACCTCGCCGGCCTCGATCTGGCTGCGGATGCCGAACGGCAGAACCGCGAAGAGCATCGTCCACCAGACCACGAAATAGAGCGCGAGCGCGCCGGTGATCCCGAGGCCGAATACGCCCGTGGCCACGACGAGCGCCGCGATCATGAGCGCGATGATGGTTACGACGCTGGCCCCGGTCGACAGGGCGATCGTCCTGATTGCGGCGACCATGTTCAGACCTCCTCGATCTCGACGAGCGTTCCGCAGAAATCCTTCGGGTGCAAGAACAAGACAGGCTTGCCGTGCGCCCCGATCTTCGGCTCGCCGTCGCCGAGCACGCGCGCGCCCCCCGCGACGAGCCTGTCCCTCGCGGCCAGGATATCCTCCACTTCGTAGCAGACGTGATGGACGCCGCCTTCTGGCGATCGCTCAAGGAATTTCGCGATGGGCGAATCCTCGCCGAGGGGCTGAAGCAGCTCGATCTTGGTGTTGGGAAGCTCGACGAAAACCGTCGTCACCCCGTGCTCGGGAAGCGGAGCGGGCGCCGAGACGCGGGCGCCGAGCGTATCGCGATAGATCGCCGTCGCCTTCTCGATATCACGCACGGCGATTGCGACATGGTTCAGGCGACCGATCATTCCCCTACTCTCCCGACTGGCATACTCGCTTCATACCTCGACGACGAGCACATGGCACGCGGGCTTTTTGCCCCATGCGCCGTTGAGCGACGCGCGGACCGTACGGTCGATGGCGTTTTCGACGAGCTCCGAGTCCTTGCGCTTGGCGCGGGGCAGGCTGTCGAGCGTATTGGCGACGGCGTCGGCGATGATGTCGATCAGCTCCTTCCCGTCGCGCGCCTTCATCGGCAGGCCCAACACGTCGATCACCGGATCGCCGGCGATCTCGCCCTTCCCGTCGATGGCGATCGCGACGGTCACGATGCCGGCGAGCGACAGCCTGCGCCGCTCCGCGACCGCCTTGTCCGCTGGGTCGAGGACGATCGCCCCGTCCTTCAGAAGCCGCCCGTGGCGCACGTGATCGATGATCTCGGGCTCGCCTGGCGCAAGGCGCAGCATCGCGCCGTTGCGGGCGACGAGGGCGTGGGGGATTCCGAGCGAGCGCGCGAAACGCACATGCTCGGCGAGATGCTGGGCCTCGCCATGGGCCGGTACGACGAGGTTGGGCCGAAGCCATTCGTACAGCTTGGCCATCTCGCCGCGGCGCGGATGGCCGGAGACGTGGATGAGCCCGTCACGATCCGTCACCACGCGCACGCCTTTTTCGGCAAGCGCGTTGACGATGCGGATCACCGGCTTCTCGTTGCCGGGGATCAGGCGCGAGGAGAAGACGACGATGTCGCCCTGAGTGAGCGATATCTGACGATGATCGTCCTGTGCTATGCGCGCAAGGGCGGCGCGGGGCTCGCCCTGCGAGCCGGTGAGGAGCAGGACGACCTTGTTTCGCGGCAGCCGCTCGAAAGCATCGATAGAGCGAAATTCCGGAATGCCTTCGAGATAGCCGAGCTCGCGCGCGACGGAGGCCACGCGTTCGAGCGAGCGCCCGGCGAGGACCACCTCGCGCCCGCAAGCCTGCGCCGCCTGGGCGACGGCGAAGATGCGCGCGACGTTCGAGGCGAAGGTCGTGATCGCGACGCGGTGCTCCGCCTGTCCCATTATCTCGGTGAGCGCGGCCGCGACATCCGTCTCGCCTGGGCTGACGCCCTCGCGCATGACATTCGTCGAGTCGCTGATCGCGGCGATGACGCCTTCGTCGCCTAGCGCCTTGAAGGTCTCGGCGTTCGTGACTTTGCCGATGAAGGGCGCGTCGTCGAGCTTCCAGTCGCCGGTGTGGACGACGAGCCCGAGCGGGGTGCGGATGGCGAGGCTGTTCGATTCAGGGATCGAGTGCGAGACGGGAACGAGCTGCACGTCGAAGGGGCCGAGCTCGACCCGCCCGCCCTGCTCGATGACGTTGATGGGGATCTTGGGCGCCCCCGGCTCGCCGAGCCGGCGCGTCTCCAGGAGACTTGCCGCGAAGGGCGACATGTAGACCGGCGCCTTCAGGCGCGGCCACAATTCGACGAGCGCGCCGATGTGATCCTCGTGCGCATGCGTGATGACGATGCCGACGAGATCCTCACGCCGCTCCTCGATGAAATGGAGATCGGGCAGGATCAGTTCGATGCCGGGGTTCTCCTCGTCGCCGAAGGTCACGCCGCAATCGACGAGGATCCATTTCTTCTTCTTGCCCGGCCCAAAGCCGTAGAGCGCGGCGTTCATGCCGATTTCGCCCAGCCCGCCAAGCGGCAGGAAGATCAGTTCGTCCTTGCGAGACGCCATTCGTTTATCCTCGATCATCTTCAAACAGCGGCCCGCGCGTCAGGCGCCCGCAAAAAACAAATCTCCGGCGTCGATCGTCTCGACGCCCCATTCCGTCGCGAGAAGCAGCCGCCCCTCGCCATCCAGTCCGACAAAACGCCCGCGCCGTTCTCCCGAAGGCGGGCGTATCGTCACTTCGGCGTCGAGCCCGTATGCGCGCGAGAGCCATTCCTCGCGCAGCGCACCCAAAGCAACCTGATCGTCCGTCGTCTCGTTCCAAGCCTCGAAGCGCAGCGCGAAGGCGCGCGACAGGGCCTCGAACAGTCCCTCCGGATCGGCGTCCGCCCGCAGATCGGCGAGCTTCGCCGCCGGATATGGCGTATCCGCCGGGGTGAAGGCGATGTTGACGCCTATCCCGGCGATCAGCGCGAAGCGCCCGCCCCGCGTGTGGTGTCCTTCGAGCAGTAGCCCGGCGATCTTCGCCCGATCGACGAGCACGTCGTTCGGCCATTTCAGGCGCACGCGTCCCGCATAGCCCGGGGCAATGGCGCAGAATGCGTCATGCAGCGCAAGGCCGATCAGATAGCCGAACTGCGCCGCATGGCGCTGCTCGCAGGGCTCGACCAGAAGCAGCGAGGCGTAGAGATTGCCCGGCGGCGAAGCCCACGAGCGCCCATGCCGTCCGCGTCCGCTGGCCTGCGAACGGGCCGTAATCCATAAACGCCCCGTATCGCCACCGGCGAGGGCCGCAACCGCGTCGTCGTTCGTCGAGCCGGTTTCGTCGCGCGCGACGAGCCGGAACCCGCGCTCCATTGCTTCCTGGGCCAACCTCACCGGTCAGAACAGCGAGTTGGCCGCGCTCCGGGCCGCGGAGACGAGGGGAGCCGGCGCCAGCCAGAAAATCAGCATGAACGCCGTCGAGGCCGTAATCACCACGCGCAGGGTGAACGGCGCAGGCTCGTAGGCGCCCTTCGGTTCGTCGAAATAGACGATCTTGACGATGCGCAGGTAGTAATAGGCGCCGATCACGCTCGACACCACGCCCAGCACCGCGAGCGTCACGAGTCCCGCCTCGACCGCGGCGAGGAAGACGTAGTACTTGGCGAAAAACCCGGCGAGCGGCGGAATGCCGGCGAGCGAGAACATCAGCATCGCGATGGCGAAGGCGAAGCCGGGATGCGTGCGCGCGACGCCCGCGAGATCGTCGATCGTCTCGAGCGCCACGCCGCCGCGACGCATCCCGAGGATGCAGGCGAAGACGCCGAGCGTCATGAAAAGATAGATCGCCATGTAGACGATCACGCCCTGAACGCCCTCGACCGTGCCGGCCGCGAGGCCGACGAGCGCGAAGCCGACATTGGCGATCGAGGAATAGGCCATCAGCCGTTTGAGATCGCGCTGGCCGATCGCCGCGAAAGCGCCGAGGAACATCGAGACGAGCGCGATGAAGACGATGATCTGGCGCCAGTCCTCGACGATGGTCGGGAAGGCTCCGACGAAGACGCGCACGGCCAGCGCCATCGCGGCGATCTTGGGCGCCGAGGCGAAGAACGCCGTCACCGGCGTCGGCGCGCCCTGATAGACGTCCGGCGTCCACATATGGAACGGGGCGGCCGAGACCTTGAAGGCGAGCCCGGCGGCGATGAAGACCAGACCGAAGATCACGCCCGGGCTCGCGCCGTCGGACAAAGCCATCGCGATCTCGGGGAAGGAGATCGTGCCGGTGAAGCCGTAAACGAGCGAGGAGCCGTAGAGCAGCATGCCCGAGGCCAGCGCGCCCAGGACGAAGTATTTCAATCCGGCCTCGGTCGAGCGCGCATCGTCGCGATGGAAGGAGGCAATGACGTAGGCCGCCAGGCTCTGGAGCTCGACGCCAAGATAGAGCGCGATGAGATCGTTGGCCGAGATCATCACCATCATGCCGAGCGTCGCCAGCACGATGAGGATCGGGTACTCGAAGCGCGCGATCCCCGCCTTCTCGAAATGCTCCTTGCCCATGGCGAGCACGACGATCGAGGCCATAAGCGCCAGCGACTTCATCAGTTTCGCGAAACCGTCCGCAACGAAAGCGCCGTAGAAGGTCACCTCCGTCCCCGCCGGGCTCGTCACGACGAGCACGAAGCCGAGCGCCAGCAGCGCGAGGGCGGCGTAATGCACGTCGCCCGTCGAGCGCTCGCCGCGCAGCGCGCCGTAAAGCACCAGCGCCAGCACGCCGATGGCGATCACGATCTCCGGCAGCGCGGGCCAGAGCGCGGGCAGCGCGTAGAGCGGGATCCCGGATGCGGTGATTTCAACGGGCATGTCGATCGAACCTCACTGGAACCCGGCTAGGGCCGCGGTGGCCGTGACGGCGGGATAGGCGTAGGCGAGCAGCGCCTGCGTCGGCGCCGCGAAGGCGGTCAGGACCGCCTGCGGCTGCACGCCGAAATAGATGACGAGCACGCCGAGCGGCGCGAGCAGCGCGATCTCGCGGCTGTCGAGATCCTTGATCGCCTGCAGCTCGGGCTTCACGAGCGGCCCGTTCATCACGCGCCAGTAGAGCCACAGCGCATAGGCCGCCGAGAGGACGACGCCGGTGGTCGCGACGAAGGCGACCCAGAAGCTGACCTGGAAGGCGCCGAGCAGCGTCAGGAACTCGCCGACGAAGCCCGAAGTGCCGGGCAGGCCGACATTGGCCATCGTGAAGAGCAGGAAGGCGACGCCGTAGAGCGGCATACGGTTCACGAGGCCGCCATAGGCTTTGATCTCGCGCGTATGCATCCGGTCGTAGATGACGCCGACGCAGAGGAAGAGCGCGCCCGAGATGAGGCCGTGCGAAATCATCTGGAACATCGCGCCTTCGATGCCCTGCGGCGTCAGGCTGAACAGGCCCATCGTGACGAAGCCCATATGGGCGACGGAGGAATAGGCGATCAGCTTCTTCATGTCCTCCTGCACCAGCGCGACGAGCGAGGTGTAGACGATGGCGATCACCGACAAGGCGAAGACGAGCGGCGCGAAGTAGAGCGACGCGTCCGGGAACATCGGGATCGAGAAGCGGATGAAGCCGTAGCCGCCCATCTTCAGAAGGATGGCGGCGAGGATCACCGAGCCCGCCGTAGGCGCCTCGACGTGGGCGTCGGGCAGCCATGTATGGACCGGCCACATCGGCATCTTCACCGCGAAGGAGGCGAAGAAGGCCAGCCACAGCCAGGTCTGGAGCGAGGGCGCGAAATCATGGCGCAGGAGCGAGGGAATGTCGGTCGTGCCGGCGTCCCAGTACATCGCGATGACCGCGATCAGCATCAGCACGGAGCCGAGCAGCGTGTAGAGGAAGAACTTGAAGCTCGCGTAGATCCGTCGCTTGCCGCCCCAGACGCCGATGATCAGGAACATCGGGATCAGGCCGGCCTCGAAGAAGACGTAGAAGAGCACGAGGTCGAGCGCGACGAACACGCCGATCATCAGCGTCTCGAGCACGAGGAACGCGACCATGTACTCCTTCACCCGCGTCTGGATCGAGGTCCAGGACGCGACGATGCAGAACGGCATCAGGAAGGTGGTGAGCAGCACGAAGGGCAGCGAGAACCCGTCGACGCCAAGCGAGAAAAGCGTCGTCTCGCCGAGCCATGCATGGGATTCGACGAGCTGGAAATCGGCGCTGCTCGTGTCGAACCGCGCCCAGGCGACGAGCGAGAGCAGGAACGTCACGGCCGTCGTCGCCAGCGCGGCCCAGCGCGCGTTCGAGCGCGCGGCCTCGTCATCGCCGCGCAGCATCAGGATGAAGGCGGCGCCGATCAGCGGGATAACGAGGAGCCCGAAAAGGATTCCGAAGCCGAACATCAGGAGGCTCCCGTGAGCAGGTACCAGGTCACCATGGCGGCGACGCCGAGGAGCATGGCGAAGGCGTAGTGGTAGATGTAGCCGGTCTGCAGCCGCACGACCCACGAGGTGGCGTCGAGGACGCGCGCGGAGACGCCGTCGGGACCGAAGCCGTCGATGATGCGGCCGTCGCCCTGACGCCAGAACAGGCGGCCGATCCACTTGGCCGGACGCACGAAGATCACTTCATAGAGCTCGTCGAAATACCACTTGTTGAGCAGGAAGCGGTAGATCAGCGGCTGGCTCTGCGCGAGGCGCGCGGGGACCGCCGTGTCGCGGATATACATCCAGTAGGCGAGCCCGAACCCGGCCAGCATCATCACGAAGGGAGACCACACGACCCAGACCGGCACGTGGTGGAGATCATCGAGGATGGTGTTGTCGGGACGCGTATAGAGCGAGTCCTTCCAGAATTCCGCATGGCCATAGCCGATGAAGGCGTTCTTGAACAGGAACCCGACGACGAGCGCGCCGATAGCGAGCAGCAGGAGCGGAACGAGCATCACGATCGGGCTCTCGTGCGGCTTGTGATCGCCGTGGCCGTGATCGCCTTGGCCGTGATCGCCCTGCTCGTGCGCGGCGGCCTGCGAAGGCTCGAGATCACGGTCATGCTCGTCGTGCTCGACGCCCTCGTGCGTGGGATGGGCGCCATGTCCACCCCAGCGCGGCGCGCCCGCGAAGGTAAGGAAGAACAGACGCCAGGAATAGAACGAGGTCATCAGCGCCGCGACCACGGTCGCCACGAAGGCGAAATCCGCCATGCCGGCGTTCGAGGCGTAGGCAGCCTCGATGATGGCGTCCTTGGAATAGTAGCCCGCCGTGAAGGGGAAGCCCGTCAGCGCGATTGTCCCGATCACCATCATCAGCATGGTGAAGGGGATCGCCTTGCGCAGCCCGCCCATGTTGCGGATGTCCTGCTCGTGATGCATCGCGTGGATGACCGAGCCCGCTCCGAGGAAGAGCAGCGCCTTGAAGAAGGCGTGCGTGAAGAGGTGGAAGATGCCCGCCCCGTAGGCCCCGACGCCGAGCGCGACGAACATGTAGCCGAGCTGCGAGCAGGTCGAATAGGCGATGACGCGCTTGATGTCGTTCTGCACGAGACCGACGGTGGCGGCGAAGAACGCCGTGAGCGCGCCGACGAACGTGACGAATACGAGCGCCGTCGGCGCGAATTCGAAGAGCGGCGACATACGCGCCACGAGGAAGACGCCCGCCGTCACCATGGTGGCCGCGTGGATGAGCGCCGAGACGGGCGTCGGCCCCTCCATCGCGTCCGGCAGCCACGTATGCAGCAGGAACTGCGCCGACTTGCCCATCGCGCCCATGAACAGCAGCAGGCAGGCGAGCGTCAGCGTGCCCTGCGCGTCGAGGCCGAGGAAGACGAAATCAGGCTGCGCGGTCCCGGCCACGAAGGCCTCGACCTGCGGGAAGATCACGTCGAAGCTCGTCGAGCCGAAGATGTAGAAGACGAGGAAGATGCCGAGCGCGAAGCCGAAATCGCCGACGCGGTTGACGATGAACGCCTTCATCGCCGCCGCGTTGGCGCTCTCCTTCTGATACCAGAAGCCGATGAGCAGATACGAGGCGAGACCGACGCCCTCCCAGCCGAAGAACATCTGGACGAGGTTGTCCGACGTCACCAGCATCAGCATGGCGAAGGTGAAGAGCGACAGATAGGCGAAGAACCGCGAGCGCGACGGATCCTCGTGCATGTAGCCGATCGAATAGAGGTGAACGAGCGCCGAGACCGTGTTCACGACGACGAGCATCACCGCCGTCAGCGTGTCGATCCGGAAGGCCCAGTCGACGGCGAGATCGCCGGAGATCATCCAGTTGCCGACAACGACCGTCGTCGCGCCGTCGCCGAAGCCGACGTCGAAGAGAGCGACCCAAGACAGGACCGCCGCGATCATCAGGAACGAGGTCGTGACGATCTCGCTCGGGCGCGCGCCGATGACGCGGCCGAAGATGCCGGCGACGAGGAAGCCGAGAAGCGGGAGAAAGACGATCGCGTGGTACATCGAAAGCGCCCTTACCCCTTCATCGTGTTGACGTCTTCGACCGCGATCGTGCCGCGGTTCCGGAAGAAGACGACGAGAATTGCGAGCCCGATGGCCGCCTCGGCCGCAGCCACCGTCAGGACAAAGAGCGCGAAGACCTGCCCGACGATATCGTTGAGGAAGCTCGAGAAGGCGACGAGGTTGATGTTGACCGCGAGCAGCATGAGCTCGATCGACATCAGGATGACGATCACGTTCCTGCGGTTCAGGAAGATGCCGATCACGCCCAGCGCGAAAAGTATCGCGGCGACGGTGAGGTAGTGGACGAGGCCGATCATGTCATGCGCTCCTTACACGCCCTCGCGCGAATTGACCTTGCGGATCTCGATCGAGGTCTCGCTGGTGCGCGCCGATTGCCGGGCGGGATCCTGGCGCTTGACGCCGGGACGTTCGCGCAGGGTGAGCACGATCGCGCCGATCATGGCGACGAGCAGGATGAGGCCCGAGAGCTGGAAGAAGTAGACGTATTTCGTGTAGAGGACCGCGCCGAGCTGGGCCGTGTTCGTCACGCCCTCGACCGCCTGCGACGCCTGCGGGAGATTGAGCAGCGCCGGATCCACCACATAGGTCGTGACCACCAGGATCAGCTCGACGAGGAAGATCGCCCCGACCACCATGCCGATCGGCAGATATTGCAGCGAACCCTGGCGCAGCTGAGCGAAATCGATGTCGAGGAGCATGATGACGAAGAGGAACAACACCGCCACCGCGCCGACATAGACGACGATCAGGATCATCGCGAGGAACTCGGCGCCGAGCAGGATGAACAGGGCGGCCGCATTGACGAAGGCCAGAATGAGGAAGAGCACCGAATGCACGGGGCTTCGCGCGGAGATCACGAGAAAGGCCGAAGCCACCGTGATGCCGGCGAAGAGGTAGAAGAAGGCGGCGGTGACGCTCATGCGCTTAGCTCAAAGCCTGTTCGCGTGGCCCGTGGACAGTCCCCCCGCCGGATGCGGGCGGCCTGTCTATAGACCCCGATTCCCGGCCGCACAACCCGCGCGCGGCCCTTCCCATGCGACCATTCGGAAGAAAAAGCGCCCCCGCTCCCCCCGGCCGGCCACGGCGAAAACACGTCAGCGATAGGGGGCGTCCATCGCGAGATTCCGTGCGATCTCGCGCTCCCACCTGTCGCCGTTGTCGAGAAGCTTGTCCTTGTCGTAGAGCAGCTCTTCGCGCGTCTCGACGGAAAACTCGATATTCGGACCCTCGACGATGGCGTCCACCGGGCAGGCCTCCTGGCACATGCCGCAATAGATGCATTTCACCATGTCGATGTCATAGCGCGTCGTGCGGCGCGCGCCGTCGTTGCGGCGCGGTCCCGCCTCGATGGTGATGGCCTGCGCCGGGCAGATCGCCTCGCAGAGCTTGCAGGCGATGCAGCGCTCCTCGCCGTTGGGATAACGACGCAGCGCATGCTCGCCGCGAAAGCGCGGCGATGTCGGGTTCTTTTCGAAGGGGTAGTTAATCGTCGCCTTCGGCTTGAAGAAATACCGCATCGCCAGGATGAACGCCGAGACGAACTCCCGCAGGAAGATCGACTTCGCGGCCTGATCGAGCCTCATCGTCGTCGTCATGCTCCACACTCCTCAGCCGGCCCAGCCGGCGATGGCGAGACCGAGAAAATAACCGACGACCGGAAAGGCGACCACGGTCATCACGAACAGCCCCTTCTGCAACAGGCCGATCCGCCTCTCGTAATCGGCCTTTTCCGCGGCCGTCGTCGATTTGTCCGTCGCACGAAGTTTCGTAACGACGATCGCGCCGACGATGCGGTAATCGATCCAGCCGATCACGAGGCCGATCGCGGCCCCGATCATTCCGGCGGGCGAGAACCACTCCGTCATGCGCCCCCTCCCCTTACGCCGCCCCCGGCGCCCAGCCGGTGATCTGCAACACGAAGGCCACCACGGCGACGGCGGCGAGTGAGATCGGCAGGAACACCTTCCAGCCCAGACGCATGAGCTGGTCGTAGCGGTAACGCGGCACGAAGGCCTTGGCCATGGCGAAGAAGAAGAAGCACAGGCACATCTTCAGGACGAACCACACCGCTCCCGGCACCCAGGTGAAGGGCGCGAACGGGATCGGCGACAGCCAGCCGCCGAGGAAGAGGATCGTCATCAGCGCGCACATGGTCATGATCGCCACGTACTCGCCGAGCATGAACAGCAGATACGGCGTCGAGGAATACTCGACCATGAAGCCCGCCACGAGCTCGGATTCAGCTTCCGGCAGATCGAAGGGCGGCCGGTTGGTCTCCGCCAGCGCCGAGATCAGGAAGATCACGAACATCGGGAAAAGCGGCAGCCAGTACCAGCCGAGGATGCCCCAGCCGTTATCCTGCGCCAGAACGATCTGCGTCAGATTGAGCGACCCGGCGCAGAGCAGCACCGTGATGATCACGAAGCCGATCGAGACTTCGTAGGAGACCATCTGCGCCGCCGAACGCAGGGCGCCCAGAAAGGCGTATTTCGAATTGGAGGCCCAGCCGCCGACGATCACGCCGTAGACCTGCAGCGACGACACCGCGAACACGAACAGGATGCCGACATTGATGTCGGCGATCGCCCAGCCCTCGGCGACGGGGATCACCGCCCAGGTCGTCAGCGCGAGCACCACCAGCACGAAGGGCGCAAGCAGGAACAGCCCCTTGTTCGCGCCCGCCGGAACGACCGGCTCCTTCAGCACGAACTTGAGCAGGTCCGCGAAGGATTGCAGCAGGCCCCAGGGGCCGACGACGTTCGGGCCCCGGCGAAGCTGCACCGCCGCCCAGACCTTGCGGTCGGCGTAGAGGATGTAGGCGATGAAGACCAGCAGGGACACCATGAGCAGGAGGCTCTTGCCGGCGATGATCGCGAGATCGAGAAGGATGTCAGCCATGATCGTGGTCTCCGCCCTTCCTCATTCCGCCGCTTCGCGGCGCGCGCCCGAGGCGAGCGCCGAGCATTCGGCCATGACCGTCGACGCGCGGGCGATCGGGTTCGTCAGATAGAAATCCGTCACCGGGCTCGCGAAGGGCTCGTTCAAAGGCTTGCCGGGGAGCTTGGCGAGCGCCGCGAGAGCCGCCGCGCCGTCGGCCTGCGCGATGGCGTCGATTTCAGCGAAATGCGGATGCGCCGCAACGAGCTTCTCGCGCAGTTGCGCCAGATTGTCGAAGGGCAGCCGGCTTCCCAGCGCGTCGGACAGCGCGCGCAGCACGGCCCAGTCCTCGCGGGCTTCGCCCGGCGGAAACGCGGCGCGGTTGGCTAGCTGCACGCGGCCCTCCGTGTTCACGTAGAGGCCGGACTTTTCCGTATAGGTCGCGCCCGGCAGGATCACGTCGGCGCGATGCGCGCCGCGATCGCCGTGCGTGCCCTGGTAGGTCACGAAGGCGCCCGGGGCGACATCGATCTCGTCGGCGCCGAGCAGGAAGAGCACGTCGAGCGCGCCGGCCGCCGCCATGGCCTTCGCGTCGAGACCGCCTTCGCCCGGCACGAAGCCGAGATCGAGCGCGCCGACGCGCGAGGCGGCCGTGTGCAGGACGCCGAAGCCGTTCCAGTCCTCCGCGACGGCGCCGAAGGCCTTGGCGGCCTTCGCGGCGAGCGCCAGGATCGCGGCGGAATCGGCGCGCGTCAGCGCCCCCTGCCCAACGATGATCAGAGGCCGCTCGGCGGCCTTGAGCGCCTTGGCGAAGGAATGCTTGCCGGAGACGATCTCGGCCAGCGTGTCGGGCCCCGCGCCGAGATGTGCGTAATCGTAGGTCAGATCGACCTTCTCGCCGATCACGCCGATCGGCAGCGGCGCCATGCGCCAGCGCTTGCGGATTCGCACGTTCACGAGCGAGGCTTCAAGGCGCGGGTTGGAGCCCACGATCAGGATGGCGTCGGCGTCCTCGATACCCTCGATCGTCGGATTGAAGACGTAGGAGGCGCGGCCATGGGCCGGATCGAGAACCGTCCCGTCCTGACGGGCGTCGAGGTTCTTCACGCCGAGCGCGTCCATCAGGCTCTTGAGCGCGAACATCTCCTCGACGGCGGCGAGGTCGCCGGCGATGGCGCCGATGCGATCCGGCTTGGCGGCGGAGACGGCCTTGGCGATCGCGGCGAAGGCTTCGGGCCAGGAGGCGGCGCGCAGCTTGCCGTTCTCGCGGATATAGGGGCGGTCAAGGCGCTGGCGGCGAAGGCCGTCGGCGATGTGGCGGGTCTTGTCGGAAATCCACTCCTCGTTGATCGCCTCGTTGACGCGCGGCAAGACGCGCATCACCTCGCGGCCGCGCGAGTCGACCCGGATGGCCGAGCCGACCGCGTCCATCACATCGACGGATTCGGTCTTGGTCAGCTCCCAGGGCCGCGCGTTGTAGGCGTAGGGCTTCGAGGTCAGCGCGCCGACGGGGCAGAGATCCGTCACGTTCGACTGCAGCTCGGAGCTCATCGCCTTTTCGAGATAGGAAGTGATCTCCATGTCCTCGCCGCGGCCGATGGCGCCGAGATCGGGCACGCCCGCCACTTCAGTCACGAAGCGGATGCAGCGCGTGCAATGGATGCAGCGGTTCATCCAGGTTTGAACGAGCGGGCCGATATACTTGTCCTCGACGGCGCGCTTGTTCTCGTGGAAGCGGGTCGAATCGACGCCGTAGGCCATCGCCTGATCCTGCAGGTCGCATTCGCCGCCCTGGTCGCAGATCGGGCAATCGAGCGGGTGATTGATGAGGAGAAACTCCATCACCCCCTCGCGCGCCTTCTTCACAGTCGCGGATTTCGTCGAAATCTCGGGCGGCTCGCCATTCGGGCCGGGCCGGCAGTCGCGCACGCCCCAGGCGCAGCTCGCGACGGGCTTGGGCGCGCCCTTGATCTCGACGAGGCACATGCGGCAATTGCCGGCGATCGACAGACGCTCGTGGTAGCAGAAGCGCGGAATCTCGGCGCCCGCCTGCTCGCACGCCTGAAGCAGCGTGTATTCGGCGGGAACCTCGATCTCGATGCCGTCGACGATGATTTTGGTCATATTAGACGTCGTCCTGTTCGCGTTCCGCTCTTACTCAGCCGCAACCGGCACCGGATCCGAATGCGGGTTCGCCGCATAATCGTCGATGCGCTTCTCGATCTCGTGCCGGAAATGCCGGATCAGGCCCTGTACCGGCCAGGCGGCCGCGTCGCCCAGCGCGCAGATCGTGTGGCCCTCGACCTGCTTCGACACGTCGAGCAGCATGTCGATCTCGCGCTTCTGCGCCCGGCCCTCCGCCATGCGGCTCAAGACCCGCCACATCCAGCCCGTGCCCTCGCGGCAGGGCGTGCACTGGCCGCAGCTCTCGTGCTTGTAAAAGTAGGAGATGCGGGCGATGGCGCGGACGATGTCGGTCGACTTGTCCATGACGATCACGGCCGCCGTGCCCAGCCCCGATTGCAGGCCGCGCAGGGTGTCGAAGTCCATATAGGCGTCGGCGATCTGCTCGGCCGGCACGAGCGGCACCGAGGAGCCGCCGGGGATGACCGCCAGCAGATTGTCCCAGCCGCCGCGGATGCCGCCGCAATGCTTGTCGATCAGCTCGCGGAAGGTGATGCCCATCTCCTCCTCCACGTTGCAGGGCTTGTTCACGTGCCCCGAGACGCAGAAGAGCTTGGTGCCGACGTTGTTGGGGCGGCCGAGCCCGGAGAACCAGGCGGCGCCCCGGCGCAGGATCGCGCCGGCGACGGCGATGGATTCGACGTTGTTGACCGTGGTGGGGCAGCCGTAGAGGCCCACATTCGCCGGGAAGGGCGGCTTCAGGCGCGGCATGCCCTTCTTGCCCTCGAGGCTTTCCAGCAGCGCCGTCTCCTCGCCGCAGATATAGGCCCCCGCGCCGTGATGGACGTAGATGTCGAAGGGCCAGCCATGGACGTTGTCCTTGCCGACGAGCTTCGCCTCATAGGCCTCGTCGATGGCGCGCTGGAGCGCGATGCGCTCGGCGATGTACTCGCCGCGCAGGTAGACGTAGCAGGCGTGCGCGCCCATCCCGAAGGAGGCGAGCAGGCAGCCCTCGATCAGGAGATGCGGATCATGGCGCATGATCTCGCGGTCCTTGCAGGTGCCCGGCTCGGATTCGTCGGCGTTGACGACGAGGTAATGCGGGCGCCCGTCGGACTTCTTGGGCATGAACGACCATTTCAGGCCGGTCGGGAAACCGGCGCCGCCACGGCCGCGCAGTCCCGACTTCTTCATTTCATCGACGACCCAGTCGCGGCCCTGGTCGATGAGGAACTTCGTTCCGTCCCAGGCGCCGCGACGGCGCGCGGCGTCGAGATCCGGCGAATGGAAGCCGTAGAGATTGGTGAAGATGCGGTCCTTGTCCTGAAGCATGATGCGACCCCTATCAGGACTTGTTCTTGGAGGCGAGTTCGCGCGCCTGCGCGACCCAGCCCTCGCGATCGATGCGCCCCGCGAAGGACAGGAACGCGCCGACCCAGAGGATCTGGGCGCGGTCCCAGTCGGCGATCTGATCGTAATGATAGACGCCGAGCGCGTTCAGCTTGGCCTCGTTCGCCGGACCGACGCCGTCAATCTTCTTGAGGTCGTCGGCCTTGCCGCCGCGCGGCTTCTTAAGGCCCTCGGGACGCGCGCCGATGGCGTTCGCCTTCTCCTCGGGAGTGGCGGTCTTCGGCAAAGCCGCGAGCTTGGCCGCAACCTCCTTCTCCTCCGCTTCCAGCTCGGCCGCCTTCTGCGCGGGCGCGTCAGCGACGGGGCGCACCACCGCGCGGCCGGCGTCGGGCTTGGCGGGCTTGAGCGTCGCAGGCGCCGGTTCAGGCGCCTCCTCGTTCTTCAACGCGGCGCGGGCGGCGGCCTCCTCGAAGCGCTTGCGCCACGAGCCGACGACCGAACCGTCGAAGAGGGCGGGATCGGTCAGCGTCTTCACGTCGCCCTCGGGCTCGGAGGTGCGGCGCTCGCTCTGCGGTCCGGTCTTGACGGGGCGGCCGGCGGCGAGGTCGTCGAGAAGCTTGTTGAAGCTCTCCGGCGTCAGATCCTCGTAATAATCGTCGTTGATCTGCACCATCGGCGCGTTGCAGCAGGCGCCGAGGCACTCGACCTCGATCCAGGAGAACATGCCGTCGGCGGTGACGTGGTTCGCCGGGCCGATGCGCTCTTCGAGCACCTTCCGGATCTCGTTCGAACCGCACAGCATGCATGGCGTCGTGCCGCACATCTGGATGTAGAACTTGCCGACCGGCTCAAGGTTGAACATCGTGTAGAAGGTCGCGACCTCGAAGACGCGGATATAGGGCATCGCGAGACGGTCGGCGACGGCTTCCAGCGCCTTGCGCGGCAGCCAGCCGCCGCAATCGCCCTGAACGCGCCAGAGCAGCGGAATGACGGCGGAGGCCTCACGGCCCTCCGGGTATTTGGCGACGAGCTCCTTCGTCCACGCCTTGGTTTTGGGCGTGAAGGAGAAGCTGTCGGGTTGCACGTCATCCGAAGCGAGCCTGCGAACGGCCATCGTTTCTGTCGCCTTTTCGATACCGGCCGCTACATGCGGCCAAGACTGATTTCAAACCGGCGGGAGCCCCGCCCTCAGCGATCCACCTCGCCGAACACGATGTCGATCGACCCGAGGATCGCCGCGACGTCGGCCAGCATGTGCCCGCGACACAGGAACTCCATCGCCTGGAGATGCGCGAAACCGGGAGCGCGGATCTTGCAGCGGTAGGGCATGTTCGTCCCGTCGGCGACGAGATACACGCCGAACTCGCCCTTGGGAGCCTCCACCGCCGCGTAAATCTCGCCGGCCGGCACACGGAAGCCTTCCGTGTAGAGCTTGAAATGGTGGATCAGCGCCTCCATCGAGCGCTTCATCTCGGCCCGGCGCGGCGGCGCGATCTTGCCGTCCGTCGTCTTGACGGGCCCCTGTCCGTCCGGCGCGCGCAGCTTGGCGATGCACTGCTTCATGATGTGGATGGACTGGCGCATTTCCTCCATGCGGATCATCTGGCGGTCGTAATTGTCGCCGTTCTTGCCCACGGGGATGTCGAAATCCATCTCCTCGTAGCACTCGTAGGGTTGCGACTTGCGCAGATCCCACGCCACGCCCGAGCCGCGCACCATCACGCCGGAGAACCCCCAGGCGTAGGCGTCCTTGATATCGACCACGGCGATGTCGACGTTGCGCTGCTTGAAGATGCGGTTCTTCATCACGAGGTCGTCGAGATCGCCGACCACCTTCATGAACGGGTCGCACCAGGCCTCGATGTCGTCGATGAGCTCGGGCGGCAGATCGGAATGGACGCCGCCGGGGCGGAAATAGTTGGCGTGCAGGCGCGATCCGGAGGCGCGCTCATAGAACACCATCAGCTTCTCGCGCTCCTCGAAGCCCCAGAGCGGCGGCGTCAGCGCGCCGACGTCCATGGCCTGCGTCGTGACGTTGAGCAGATGCGAAAGGATGCGGCCGATCTCGCAATACAGCACGCGGATGAGCTGCGCCCGCCTCGGAACCTCGACGCCCGTGAGGCGCTCGATCGCGAGGCAGAAAGCGTGCTCCTGGTTCATCGGCGCGACATAGTCGAGCCGGTCGAAATAGGGCGTGCCCTGAAGATACGTCTTATGCTCCAGAAGCTTCTCGGTGCCCCGGTGCAGGAGCCCGATATGCGGATCGACGCGCTCGACGATCTCGCCGTCGAGCTCCAGAACGAGGCGCAGGACGCCGTGCGCGGCGGGATGCTGCGGGCCGAAATTGATCGAGAAGTTGCGGATGTCCTGCTCGCCCATGCCTCAGCCCTTCGCCTTCTCGTCGCCCGGCAACACGTATTCCGTCCCCTCCCACGGAGAGAGGAAGTCGAAGCTGCGGTATTCCTGCGTGAGCTTCACGGGCTCGTAAACGACCCGGCCGAGCGCGTCGTCGTAGCGCACCTCGACGAAGCCGGTGAGCGGGAAATCCTTGCGCAGCGGATGCCCCTCGAAGCCGTAATCGGTGAGCAGGCGGCGCAGATCCGGGTGATCGGTGAAGACCACGCCGTAGAGATCGTAGGCCTCGCGCTCGAACCAGTTGGCGGCCGGGAACAGCTCGATGATCGAGGGCACCGGCGTATGCTCGTCGGTCGCGACCTTCACCCGCACACGACGGTTCGTCGAGAGCGAGAGCAGGTGATAGACGACGTCGAAACGCTTCTCTCGGGCGGGATAATCAACGCCGCAAATGTCGATGAAGCAGATAAAGGCGCATTCGGGATCGTCGCGCAGGAACGCGATCGTCTCCCGGATCGACGCCGCCTCGGCGAGGATCGTCAATTCGCCGTTGGCGACCTGCGCCTCGAGAGCCTTGCCGGGAAGCCCTGCGAGAATGTGCTCGCCAAGCCCGGCGAGAGCGGCCGCTTCATCGTGCAAAGCCGTGTCCATCATACAACCTCAGCGCTCGATCGTGCCGGTGCGGCGGATCTTCTTCTGGAGAAGCAGCACGCCGTAGAGGAGCGCCTCGGCGGTGGGAGGACAGCCCGGCACGTAGACATCGACGGGCACAATGCGGTCGCAGCCGCGCACCACCGAATAGGAATAGTGGTAATAGCCGCCGCCATTCGCGCAGGAGCCCATCGAGATGACGTAGCGCGGCTCCGGCATCTGGTCGTAGACCTTGCGGAAGGCCGGAGCCATCTTGTTGGTGAGCGTGCCGGCGACGATGATCACGTCGGACTGGCGCGGGCTCGCGCGCGGCGCGAAGCCGAAGCGCTCGGCGTCGTAGCGCGGCATCGACATCTGCATCATCTCGACCGCGCAGCAGGCCAGACCGAACGTCATCCACATCAGCGAGCCGGTGCGCGCCCAGGTGATGAGGTCATCGGTCGTGGTGACGAGGAAGCCCTTGTCGGAGAGCTCGGCGTTCACCTCGGAGAAGAAGGGGTCCTTCGCCTGCGAGGGGTTGCGCTGCGCCTGCGCCAGCAGAGCCGCGCCTTCTGCGTTCGGCGCCATCACGCGCCGGTCGTCGCGAAGGATCAATCCCATTCGAGGGCTCCCTTTTTCCACTCATAGACGAAGCCGACGGTCAGCACGCCAAGGAACACCATCATCGACCAGAAGCCGAACCAGCCGAGCTCCCCGAACACGATCGCCCAGGGGAAAAGGAACGCCACTTCGAGATCGAAAATGATGAAGAGGATGGCGACGAGGTAGAAGCGCACGTCGAACCGCATGCGCGAATCGGCGAAGGCGTTGAAGCCGCATTCGTAGGTCGAGAGTTTCTCCGGGTCGGGCTTGCTGTAGGCCACCACGAAGGGAGCGACCAGCAAGGCGCCGCCGATCGCCATCGCCAGCGCGATGAAGATCACGAGCGGCAGATAATCCGCCAGGATGTCAGTCATACGGCGACCTTCCTCGAAGCCTGTGATATCGACCGGGCGCGTGGCCTGCGACGCGCCGCGCAGCGCCCGCTGGGACCTTGGCGCCCGATCGGAGGCTTAGCCCACGGGCCGTGCCGAGACAAGGGGTTGCTGCGTCGCATTCCAGACTGGAACGGCGGTTTTTCGCCGATTTCGGCGGGGCGACGCGGGCGGCGCCGCGCTGATACACTCGCGATGCGGACGATTCGTCCGGCGAGCGGACCGGGAGGCTTCGATGACGCAGGCAAGGCGCGCACGCGCGAGCATGGCGACGACGTTCGCCTGCGCTCTCTTGCCCGCGCTCTTGCCCGCGCTCTTGGCCACCCTCGCCTCCGCCTTTGTCTCCATACCTGCCGCGCATGCGCAGGTCGTCGATTTCAGCCGCGTGAACTGCGCCCAGCTCAACCGCCTGCCGGCTGCGCAGAAGCGTCAGATCGCGCTCTGGCTGCACGGCTACTATACGGGCGCGACGCAGCGTCCTTTTCTCGACATGGCCGGTGCGGAGGAAGGCATTCGCGCTCTCGTCGAGACCTGCGGAGAGGAACCGGAAACGGCGCTGCTCGGCGAGGAGGCGCGCGCCATCCTGAGCGGCGCGGCCGAGGCGAAAACGCCGCGCGCGGTCGAGCGGTCGCCGGGACATATCGTGATCGAGCAGTCGGCCTCGCCGGACGATTCAGGCGCTGCGACGCGTGCGCCAAACCCCGGAACCGAGCGTCCCAGGCCGATCGACTGAGCGCCGCTCAGCCCTCGGTCAGTTCCTGGATACGCCGCTGCAGGGCGGCGATGGTCTGTTCGAGCTCGACGATGCGCGCGCGCAAGCTCTGCTCGCTTGTCATCGGCCCCGCCTGCGAATGCTGCTGGACGTGCGGTTCGGCCGAATCGAGAAACGCGACGCCGCAATAATCGGCCGAGCGCCAGCACATGCGCACCCGGCGCGTCGTCGCACGCTGGGGGATCAGGAGATCGAACTCCTCGGGCAATGTCACGGATTGCGAGACTTCGAGCTTGGCGCCGCCTTCCGACAGGTTGCGGACCGTGCAATCGACCTGCATCGTTCCCTTGTTGTAGAGGATGCGCGCAGCCATGAACGTCCGCGTCCGATCGGTGCGTCGGCCATACGAATTTTGCTGCGTCATCAACATGGGCGCCTGTCCGGAACTCGAATTTCGTCTCGTTCGCTGAATCACGATAGCGCCGCTTCACTGACCAATGGTTAACCCAACCCGATAGCCGCACGAATACGCGCTGTTCGCGCATGCCGGAGACCGGTATCGGGCCGGCCTCGCAAGAACGTGAAACGCCTGCGCAATCTCCGGGATGCGTCGGCGATGCAGCTTGATTATCGGTTTCATTTTGTGGTGGCGCGGGCGACGGGGCTCGAACCCGCGACCTCCGGCGTGACAGGCCGGCACTCTAACCGACTGAGCTACGCCCGCTTTTCGCAACCGGCGCATGGCGACGGCAGTGGCGGCGGTTTACGGCGACCGCACTCACCTGTCAAGCGCCTGTCACGCGGCGGCAGCCTTTTTCGCCGCGCCGTCGGCGACGTCGCGGCGCAGGCCTCTGGATCGCCGGCATTCCCTTCCGGAAACGATCGGGCCGGCCCGAGACTGGAGGGCCTGACGCACCCTCGGCGCAAACGAAGGGAGAAGATATCCTGAAGAATTCAAAATTCCATATTTTCAATAATTTACGAAAACCCTCAATGCCCAGTGATCAGCGCTTGTTCGCACGCATTCCATCACCAAATTAAGGAGGCGGCCCTAGCAGCATCAGGCCTTGTTCCACAAATTGTTGAGCGAACACGGCAAGCGGCGCGCTGGAAAGAACATGAAGGACTTTCGACATTGCCTGATCGCGGATGATGACCCGTTTTTTCGGGCGGCGCTTCGTCGGATCATGTCCGACCAATTCGCCTGCGAAAGCGTCGTCGAGACAGGGTCTCTGGACGACAGCCGAAAACGACAGGGTCGATGATCGAGGCGCCGGCCGGCGAAGCGCATGAATGCACGCCGCGCCATGAACCGAGTTCGACGCCAGAATTGACTGGTAGCGGAGCATGCTCGCTCAGGCATTGGAAAATATGGTGGGCGGTGACGGGCTCGAACCGCCGACCCTCTCGGTGTAAACGAGATGCTCTACCAACTGAGCTAACCGCCCGGTTCGGCGCAGCCGGCGAAGGCCGCGTCTCGAAACCTTGCCAATTAAACGCATGAAGCCGATCACGCAAGGTCGCGATCGGCTTCGACTCTATCGGGCGCCTCGCCGCACGCGGCGGCGTGGTAAACGCCTTACTTGTTGACGGCGTCTTTCAGACCGGCTCCGGCCTTGAACTTCGGCGTCTTGCTGGCGGGAACCTGAACCTTCTCGCCGGTGCGCGGGTTCCGGGCCTCGCCGGCGGCGCGCTGCGCGACCGCAAACGTGCCGAAGCCTACGATCTTGACTTCGTCGCCCTTCGCCAGGGCGTCCTGGATCGCGCTGAGGGCGGCGTCGAGGGCTTCACCGGCCAGAGCCTTGCTCAACCCGGTCTTCTCGGCCATGGCGGTAACGAGCTCGCCTTTGTTCATCGCATCTTCCTCCAACTGGACATGCCGGCGCGAAAGCCTTGCCTTGCCGACATTTCGGTCTGTCCGGTGTTACCGAAACGCGGCGCGACCGCAAGCCGAAATCTGCGCCTTGACCCCTGAATGATGCGGTTTTCCGCTGATTCTCGACCAGTTTCGACGCGAAGCGCCAAAAGGAAACGGGCCGGATCGAAGGATCCGGCCCGCGCTCAAGAGAGTCACTGGATGGCGAAAGCGCTCAATGGGCGAGAATCCCCGGCGCGTCGTCCTCGACAGCCGTCGGCGGTTTTTCGCTCAACGCGGCCTTTTCATCCCAGACGATCGGCTCGGGCATGCGCACGAGCGCGTTCTGGAGCACCTGCTCCATCCGGGAAACCGGCACGATGTCGAGTCCGGCCTTGATGTTGGCCGGCACGTCGGCGAGGTCCTTCACGTTCTCTTCCGGGATCAGCACCGTCTTGATGCCGCCCCTCAGAGCCGCGAGGAGCTTCTCCTTGAGGCCGCCGACCGGCAGGACGCGCCCGCGCAGGGTCACCTCGCCCGTCATCGCGATGTCGCGTCGCACGGGAATGGCGGAGAGGATGGAGACGATCGCCGTCGCCATCGCGATGCCGGCGGACGGACCGTCCTTGGGCGTCGCGCCTTCGGGAACGTGCACGTGAAAATCACGGCGGTCGAAGGATGGCGGCTCCACGCCGAAATCGATGGCGCGCGAACGGACATAGGACGCCGCCGCGGAGATCGATTCCTTCATCACCTCGCGCAGATTGCCGGTGACCGTCATTCTGCCCTTGCCGGGCATCATCACGCCTTCGATCGTCAGCAATTCGCCGCCGACCTCGGTCCAGGCGAGCCCGGTGACCACGCCCACCATATCCTCGGCCTCGACCTCGCCGTAGCGGTAACGCGGCGCGCCGAGGAAGTCGGGCAGGTTCTGCTCGGTCACGACGACCTTCGAGACGTCGGTCGTGAGGATCTGCTTCACCGCCTTGCGGATGAGGTTGGAGAGCTCGCGCTCCAGATTGCGCACTCCGGCTTCGCGGGTGTAGCGGCGGATCAGGAACTTCAGACCCGAATCCTCGATCGCCCATTCTTCCGGCTTGAGGCCGTGCTTGGTGATCGCGTTCTGGATGAGGTGGCGACGCGCGATCTCCTGCTTCTCGTCCTCGGTGTAGCCGGCGATCCGGATGGTCTCCATGCGGTCGAGAAGCGGGGGCGGGATGTTGAGCGTGTTCGCGGTCGTCACGAACATCACGTTCGACAGGTCGTAATCGACCTCGAGGTAATGGTCGTTGAAGGTCGCGTTCTGCTCGGGATCCAGCACCTCCAGAAGCGCCGCGGAGGGATCGCCGCGGAAGTCCTGGCCCATCTTGTCGATCTCGTCGAGCAGGAGGAGCGGGTTGGCCGTCTTGGCCTTGCGCATCGACTGGATGATCTTGCCCGGCAGCGAACCGATATAGGTGCGCCGGTGGCCGCGGATCTCCGCCTCGTCGCGCACGCCGCCGAGCGACATGCGCACGAATTCGCGGCCCGTCGCCTTTGCGATGGACTTGCCGAGCGAGGTCTTTCCGACGCCGGGAGGACCGACGAGGCACAGGATCGGCCCGGTCAGCTTGTTGGCGCGCTGCTGAACGGCGAGATACTCGACGATGCGCTCCTTGACCTTGTCGAGGCCGTAATGGTCATTGTCGAGGATCGTCTGGGCGGCGTTCAGATCCTTCTTGATCCTGGAGCGCTTGCCCCACGGGATCGAAAGCATCCAGTCGAGATAGTTGCGCACGACAGTGGCTTCCGCCGACATCGGAGACATCTGGCGCAGCTTCTTCAGCTCGGCGACAGCTTTTTCGCGCGCTTCCTTCGAGAGCTTCGTCTTGGCGATGCGCTCCTCGATCTCGGAGAGCTCGTCGCGCCCCTCCTCGTCTCCGAGCTCTTTCTGGATCGCCTTCATCTGCTCGTTGAGATAGTACTCGCGCTGGGTCTTCTCCATCTGGCGCTTGACGCGCGTGCGGATGCGCTTCTCGACCTGGAGCACGGAGATCTCGCTCTCCATCAGACCGAGAACGCGCTCGAGCCGCTCGGCGACGGTCGGGATCTCGAGGATCGCCTGCTTGTCGGCGATCTTTACGGCGAGATGCGATGCGACGGTGTCGGCGAGCTTCGACGCAGCCTCGATCTGCGACACGGCCGCGACGATCTCGGGCGAGACCTTCTTGTTGAGCTTCACGTAGTTCTCGAACTCGCCGAGCACCGAGCGGGCGAGCGCCTCGACCTCGATCTTGTCGCCGAGATCGTCGGGAAGAACCTCGATCTCCGCCTCGTAATATTCATCGGTGCGAAGGTACTTGCGCACGCGCGCGCGCCCCGCGCCCTCGACCAGCACCTTGACGGTGCCGTCGGGCAGCTTGAGCAGTTGCAGCACGCTCGCGATGGTGCCGACCTCGTAGATGGCGTCACCAGTCGGATCGTCGTCGGTCGCGTTGATCTGGGTCGCCAGCAGAATGTGCTGATCGCTTTTCACGACCTCCTCGAGCGCGCGGATCGACTTCTCGCGGCCGACGAAGAGCGGCACGATCATGTGCGGGAACACGACGATATCGCGCAGGGGCAGGACCGCGTAGGCGCCGACGGTTCCGGGAACGACGGGAGGGCGATTCTTGGATTGTGTCATCAAAAGGCGTCCTCTGAGCAGCGTACGGCGCGTTCTCCCAATGAGCAACGCGACGGACGATGGCCCGGGCGCGCAGCCCGGATCCTTGGTCGGGCCGCCTTCTCTTCATCGAGCAAAGCGTCCCTTCGTCGTCCTTAAATGGCGTCGGCGCGAAGCTCTTTCAAGCTGCGGCGACCTTCGCGACGCGCCGTGATTCAGGCGCTGGCGCTCTGCGAAGCGTCCTTCGACCGGTCCGCGTGAATGAAGAGCGGCCCGGCCTTGCCCTCGACCGTTTCCAGGCTGATCACCACCTGTTCGACGGAATCCAGCCCCGGCATATCGTACATCGTGTCGAGCAGAATGCTTTCGAGAATGGAGCGCAAACCGCGCGCGCCGGTCTTGCGCTCGATCGCCTTGCGGGCGATCAGCGAAAGCGCGTCGTCCTGGAACGTGAGCTGAACATTCTCCATCTCGAAGAGGCGCTGATACTGCTTGACGAGCGCGTTCTTGGGCTCGCGCAGGATCTGGACCAGAGCCTCCTCGTCGAGATCCTCGAGCGTTGCGAGCACGGGAACGCGGCCGACGAATTCGGGGATGAGGCCGAATTTCAGAAGATCCTCGGGCTCGACCTCGCGGAAGATTTCGCCGGTGCGACGATCGTCGGGACCCGAGACCGCCGCCCCGAAACCGATCGAGGTGCCCTTGCCGCGGCTCGAGATGATCTTTTCGAGGCCGGCGAAGGCGCCGCCGCAGATGAAGAGGATGTTCGTCGTGTCGACCTGCAGGAACTCCTGCTGCGGGTGCTTGCGTCCGCCCTGCGGGGGAACCGAGGCGACGGTGCCTTCCATGAGCTTCAGCAGCGCCTGCTGGACGCCCTCGCCCGAGACGTCGCGGGTGATCGAGGGATTGTCCGACTTGCGCGAGATCTTGTCGATTTCGTCGATGTAGACGATGCCGCGCTGGGCGCGCTCGACGTTGTAATCGGACGCCTGGAGCAGCTTGAGAATGATGTTCTCGACGTCCTCGCCGACATAGCCCGCCTCGGTCAGCGTCGTCGCGTCGGCCATGGTGAAGGGCACGTCGAGGATGCGCGCCAGCGTCTGCGCCAGCAGCGTCTTGCCCGAGCCGGTGGGGCCGATCAGCAGGATGTTGGACTTCGCCAGCTCCACGTCGTTGTGCTTCGTCGCGTGGGCGAGGCGCTTGTAGTGGTTGTGGACGGCGACGGAGAGAACCTTCTTCGCATGCCCCTGCCCGATCACGTAATCGTCAAGGACCTTGCGGATTTCCTTCGGCGTCGGCACGCCGTCGCGGGACTTGACCAGCGAGGATTTCGATTCCTCGCGGATGATGTCCATGCACAGCTCGACGCATTCGTCGCAGATGAAAACCGTCGGGCCCGCGATCAGCTTGCGGACTTCGTGCTGGCTCTTCCCGCAGAAGGAGCAATAGAGCGTGCTCTTCGAGTCGTTTCCGCCAGCCTTGCTCATAACGTCTCTCCAGATCTCCGGGGCCGATGCGTGCCGGCCTCCGATTCGTTCAATATATAAGCGGCAAGCTAACAAAATGTAGCCTCGACCGCGGACTCGCTCCCCTCGTCGTCTCACGTCACGCGACGATGCAAGCATGTCGCCGCTCCGGGATCAATGGCGGTGACCGGCGCCGCGGCGAATTCACGCCCCGGCGGCCGCTTCCCGCTCAATCCCCCGGACCGGCCAGTCAGGCCGAGACGTCGGCGCGCTTTTCGATGACGTCGTCGATCAGGCCGAACTCCTTGGCCGACTCGGCGGTCATGAAGTAGTCGCGCTCGAGCGTCTGCTCGACGCTGGCGAGATCGCGGCCCGTATGTTTCACGTAGATCTCGTTCAGGCGGCGCTTGAGCGCCTCGATCTCGCGGGCGTGAATGAGGATGTCCGTCGCCTGGCCCTGGAAGCCGCCGGAGGGCTGGTGGACCATGATGCGCGCGTTGGGCAGGGCGAAGCGGTGCCCGACCGCGCCCGCGCAAAGCAGGAGCGAGCCCATCGAGGCGGCCTGACCGATGCAGAGCGTCGAAATCGGGCAGCGGATGAACTGCATCGTGTCGTAGATCGAGAGCCCCGAGGTCACCACGCCGCCGGGCGAGTTGATGTAGAAGGAGATCTCCTTCTTCGGGTTCTCGGCCTCCAGAAACAGGAGCTGGGCGACGATGAGCGAGGCGGAGTAATCCTCCACCGGCCCGGTCATGAAGATGATCCGCTCGCGCAGCAGGCGGGAATAGATGTCGAAGGCGCGCTCGCCGCGGCTAGACTGTTCGACCACCATGGGCACCAGGGTGCTGTTGTAGACCTCGATCGGATCTCTCATCGTGTCTCGGCTCCTGAATAGTAGGGCCGCGCCTGATGAGGGCGCGGCCGCTGATTCTTCCATACTAAGGATAGGAAGGAGGACAATCCAGAGGTCAAGCCTCGCCGGATTCGGCCTTCTTCGCCTTGGCGCGGGGCTTCTTCTTGGGCTCGGCCGGAGTCTCCGCGGCCGCTTCGCTTGCAGCCGCTTCGGCTTCCTCATCGGCGAAGAGGGCCTCGCGGCTGGTGGTCACGTCCTCGACCTTCACCTGCGCCAGGATGTGGTCGACGACCTTCTCCTCGAAGATCGGCGCGCGGATCTCGGCCAGCGCCTGCGGGTTCTTCTGGTAGTATTCCCAGACCTGACGCTCCTGGCCGGGATACTGGCGGACACGCTCGACGAGGGCCTGCGTGACCTCCTCGTCAGAGACCTTGACCTCGGCGTTCTCGCCGACCTGGGCGAGCACGAGGCCGAGGCGGACGCGACGCTCGGCGATCTTGCGATATTCTTCCTTCGCCTCTTCCTCGGTCGTGCCCTCGTCCTCGAAGGTCTTGCTGTTGTTGTTGAGGTCGGCGAGAACCTGCGACCAGACCGCGCCGAACTCCTGCTCGACGAGGGTCGGAGGCAGTTCGAAATCGTATTTGGCGTCCAGCGCGTCGAGAAGGCGCTTCTTGACCTTGCGGCGCGACTGGGCGTCGTAGTCGCGCTTCATCGCCTCGCGGACGGCGGCCTTCAGCGCGTCGAGCGAATCCATGCCGAAGCCCTTGGCCAGATCGTCGTCGATGACGAGTTCGCCCGGCGCCTGCACTTCCTTGGCCGTGACGGCGAATTCCGCCGAGCGGCCCGCAAGGTGCTCGGCGCCGTAATTGACGGGGAACGTCACCTTGACGACGCGCTCGTCACCGGCCTTGAGGCCGACAAGCTGCTCCTCGAAGCCCGGGATGAAGCTGTTCGAACCGATCTCGACCTGGATATCCTGCGCCGACCCCCCTTCGAACTCTTCGCCGTCGATCGTGCCGACAAAATCGACGATGACGCGGTCGCCGGTCTGGGCCGCACGGCCCCCCTGCGCGGCGAAGGCCCGGTTCTGGGCCGCCATGCGCTCGAGCGTCTCGCGCACGTCGTCGTCGCCGGGCTCGGCGACCGGGCGGCTGAGCGAAACGTCGCTCAGATCGGCAAGCTCGAAAGTAGGCAGGATCTCGAGCGCGACCTTGAAGGCGAGATCGATCTTGGCCTCGAGGGCCTGGTCCATCACTTCCTTGTCTTCGGGGAATTCGTAGCGCGGCTGGCCGGCGAGCTTCAGGCCGTTCTCGTCCACGATCTTGCGCTCGGCCTCGGCGACGGCGCCCTGCACGACCTCGGCCATGACTGAGCGGCCGTAGAGGCGGCGCAGGTGGCCGAGCGGCACCTTGCCGGGGCGAAACCCGTTGATCCGCACCCGGTCTTTCAGGGTCACGAGTTCGTTGGACAGCCGGGTCTCCAGATCGGAGGCCGGCAGCACAACCTCGAACTCGCGCTTCAAACCCTGCGAAAGCGTCTCCGTCACCTGCATCGTCAAAACCCGCTCTTCCAATTCGAATGACCGAGAGCCGCGCGCTTGGCGACGGCGCCCTCGGGGCGAACTTTCCGCACGCCGGCGAGACCGACGATTAGGAACGCTCCGGAGACCCGGTTTCCGACGGGTTTGGTGCGGGCGGAGGGACTCGAACCCCCACGACTTTCGCCGCTGGAACCTAAATCCAGTGCGTCTACCAATTCCGCCACGCCCGCTGGGAGGCGGCTCGCCGCCCCGTCTCCGGGTCGCGGCTCTATATCACGGTTGAAACGCCTTGCACCAAAAAAGTTGGCCGGCGCGAAGCGGGTTCCGGCGCGCGGATGGCGCAGGGCGCGTCAGGCGTCGCGCAGGATCCCGTAGATGATGGAAGCGATGAAGGCGAAGGCGAGCGACAGGGCAACGACGCCCGGCGAGGCTCCCAGAAAGAGCAGCGCCTGATAGATCAGAAGGATCGCCGATCCGGTCAGAATTAGGTACAGCATTTCCCTCCCTCCGCGACTTGCTTGTTCCGAAACGGGACAACCCCGCCCGGCGGCGGGACGCCCCGCCTGGTCTCGAGCGGGACGGCGCAAGCGTTGGGCCAGCGGATAGGGTGCGGTCGCGATCAGCGAAGTCCGGCTAGAACGCCCGGAAGCGCCTCCGGAAGATCCTCCGCCACGAGGCCGGGACCGCAGGCGATCCCGGTTCGCGCGTGCAGCCAGATCGCGGCGCAGGCCGCCTCGAAGGCCGGCATGCCCTGAGCCAGCAGGCCCGTGACGAAACCTGCGAGCGCGTCGCCCGAACCGGCGGTGGCGAGATAAGGCGTCGTCTCCCCGAGAATCGCCGCCCGGCCGTCGGGCGCGGCGACGACGGTGTCGGCGCCCTTGTCGACGACGATCGCACGGGTCAGAGCCGACGCGGCGCGGGCGCGCGACAAACGCGAAGGCGCTTCGAGGATTTCCGGCGAATTCGAAAACAGGCGTCGCGTCTCGCCCTCGTGCGGAGTGAGGACGAGCGCGCGCGCCTGCGCCGCCAGCGCGGCTATCGCCTCCGGCTCGCCCTCGAAGGAGGTCAGCCCGTCGGCGTCGAGGACGAGCGCCCTTCCCGACCGGGCCGCGGTCTGCGCCATGGCGCGGCAAGCCTCGCCGACGCCGAAGCCGGGGCCTAGCGCGACGGCCGTGACGCGCGCGTCGGCGAGGAGGTCCGCCAGTTCCTCCGGGCCGTCGCAGGGCGCAAGCATGATCGCCGTCAGGTGCGTGGCGTTCACCATCAGCGCGGAGCGCGGCGAGACCAGCGTCACGGCGCCCGCCCCGGCGCGCAGGGCGCCGCGCGCGACGAGCCTCGCGGCGCCGGTCCGGGCGATCCCGCCGGACAGGACGAGGGCATGACCGCGCGCGTATTTGTGGGCGTCGACCGAGGGGCGCGGGAGCGACTCCGTCCACAGCTCGGGCTCGTCAGCGAAGGCGGGCGCGCCGACATCGGCGACCGATCCGGGGTCCACTCCGATATCGGCGACGCTCACGTGGCCGCAATGAAGGCGGCCCGGCAGGAGCAGGTGGCCGGGCTTGCGCGTGGCGAAGGTGACCGTCCGCATCGCCGTGAGCGCCACGCCGCGGATCCGGCCGGTATCGGCGTCGACGCCCGACGGAATGTCGACGGAGAGAATCGGACGCGCGCAGGCGGCGAGCGCGGCGACGACGGCGGCCGCATCGCCGTCGAGATCGCGCGTCAGGCCCGTGCCGAACAGCGCGTCGATCACGAGCCCGGCGCGTTCGGGCGCGCAGGCGCGCGCATCCTCCACCGGCCCTGTCCAGCGCGCCGCCGCCCCCGCCGCATCGCCGCGCAGCGCGTCCCGCGAACCCAGAAGCGCCAAGCTCACGCGCCGCCCTTCCTCGGCGAGCAGTCGCGCAGCGACGAAACCGTCCCCGCCATTATTCCCCGGACCGCAGACGACGAGGATCGACGTATCCGCGGGGACGGCGTCGCGCGCGGCCCGGGCCACGGCCGCTCCGGCCCGCTCCATCAGAACCGCTCCGGGCGTCCCGGCGGCGATCGCCCGCGCATCCGCCTCGCGCATCTGCGCCGCGTCGAGAATCCAGATTTCGCCCATTTTTCCAATCTCCTCTGGCCCTCGCGCCCGGGGCCAGATCAATCGACTGGCTATGCCGGCTTGCCGAAAAGGCTCGCGCCTATATTTTGTGCAATATGCGCCCATGAATTAGGCGATTGGACCGCGCTACCCGCCCGGGACCCGTGGCGGGCGAATAGTGAAAATGGTATCACCGTCGCGTTGTCGACCACCAACCGCACGAGAAAAGGCGGACTCAAGATGCGAAAGATCGAAGCGATCATCAAACCTTTCAAGCTCGACGAGGTGAAGGAAGCCCTCCAGGACGTCGGTCTGCAGGGCATCACCGTCATCGAAGCCAAGGGCTTCGGCCGTCAGAAGGGCCATACCGAGCTCTATCGCGGCGCCGAATACGTGGTCGATTTCCTTCCCAAGGTGAAGCTCGAGATCGTGCTGGCCGACGAGCTCGTCGACAAGGCCGTAGACGCCATCCGCAAGGCCGCTCAGACCGGCCGGATCGGAGATGGCAAGATTTTTGTATCAGCCGTCGAGGAGGCGATCCGCATCCGCACCGGCGAGACCGGCGCGGACGCAATCTAACTTTCGCGAACAACCGCCCCGAACCGCAGCGGCAAGCTGCAGGCGAAATTTTGTCAGAAAAGGACAAGTTCATCATGAAGACGGCCAACGATGTGCTGAAGGCGATCAAGGACAACGACGTCAAGTACGTCGACTTCCGTTTCACCGATCCCAAGGGCAAGTGGCAGCACGTCACTTTCGACGTCTCGATCGTCGACGAGGACCTCTTCGCCGACGGCGTGATGTTCGACGGCTCGTCGATCTCCGGCTGGAAGGCGATCAATGAGTCCGACATGGTCCTCATGCCCGATCCCGAGACGGCCTGCATGGACCCCTTCTTCGCGGCTTCGACGATGTCGATCGTCTGCGACGTGCTCGAGCCGGCTTCCGGCGAGCCCTACGGCCGCGACCCGCGCGGCATCTCCAAGAAGGCCGAGGCGTTCCTGAAGTCGACAGGCATCGGCGACACGATCTTCGTCGGCCCCGAGGCCGAGTTCTTCATTTTCGACGACGTGCGCTATTCCGCTACGCCCTACAACACCGGCTTCATCCTCGACTCCATCGAGCTGCCTTCGAACGGCATGACGGAGTACGAAGGCGGAAACATGGGCCACCGCGTCAAGACCAAGGGCGGCTATTTCCCGGTTCCGCCGCTGGATTCGGCGCAGGACATGCGCGGCGAAATGCTCGCGGCCATGGCCGATATGGGCGTCCAGGTCGAGAAGCATCACCACGAGGTGGCGAGCGCCCAGCACGAGCTCGGCATGAAGTTCGACCGCCTCGTGAGCATGGGCGACCAGATGCAGATCTATAAGTACTGCATCCACAACGTCGCCCACGCCTACGGCAAGACCGCCACGTTCATGCCGAAGCCCGTCTACGGCGACAACGGCTCGGGCATGCACGTCCACCAGTCGATCTGGAAGGACGGCAAGCCGCTCTTCGCGGGCAACAAATACGCCGATCTTTCGCAGGAGTGCCTGTGGTACATCGGCGGCATCATCAAGCACGCGAAGGCCATTAACGCCTTCACGAACCCGTCGACGAACTCCTACAAGCGTCTCGTCCCCGGCTTCGAGGCTCCGGTCCTGCTCGCCTATTCGGCCCGCAACCGCTCCGCCTCCTGCCGTATCCCGTGGACGACCTCGCCGAAGGCCAAGCGCGTCGAGGTCCGCTTCCCCGATCCGACGGCGAACCCCTATCTCGCCTTCTCCGCCCTGCTGATGGCCGGCCTCGACGGCATCATCAACAAGATCGACCCCGGCCAGGCGATGGACAAGGATCTCTACGACCTGCCGCCGCGCGAGCTGAAGAAGATCCCGACCGTTTGCGCCAGCCTGCGCGAGGCGCTCGCCTCCCTCGACAAGGATCGCGCCTTCCTGAAGGCCGGCGGCGTGTTCAACGACGACTTCATCGACAGCTATATCGAGCTGAAGATGCAGGAAGTCATCCGCTTCGAGCACACGCCGCACCCGGTCGAGTTCGAGATGTACTACTCGGTCTGATCCTCCGCGATCGACTGCGGGAACGAGCCGGGGCGCTGAAAGGCGCCCCGGTTTTTTTTCCGCGCCGCGCTTACGGGCGCGGCTTCGGAAGCAGGCCGTTGGCCTCGCGCCTGATCCAGCGGACGAGCATGAGCACGGCGACGACGGCGAGCCCGGCCGCGAGCCCCAACCAGACGCCCACGCCTTCGAGCGGCGTCCAGAGGCCGAGCCCGGCCGCAAGCGGAAAACCGACGCCCCAATAGCCGAGCCCGGCATAGATCATCGGCACTCGCGTGTCGTGCAGCCCGCGCAGCATCCCCGACCCCACCGCCTGCGCGCCGTCGGCGAGCTGGAAGAGGGCCGCGAGCGAGAGATAGGAGACCGCGAGCCCGACGACGGCGGCGGCGCCCGGATCGTCGAGATCAAGGAAGGCGCCGACGAGCAGTCGCGGCGCGCCCAGCATCAGCGCCGCCGTTAGGACCATGAATGACGTCCCCAGCGCGAACGCCGTCCAGCCCGCGCGCGCCATCGCCTCCCGGTCATGGGCGCCGTAAGCGAAGCCGACCCGCACGGTCGCCGCCTGCCCCACCCCGAGGGGAACCATGAAAGCGAGCGCCGCGATCTGGATGGCGACAGCGTGCGCCGCGAGCGCGTCGGCCGAAATCAGCCCCATGAGCAGCAAGGCGGCGCTGAAGATCGTCACCTCGAAGAGAATCGTTGCGGAAATCGGCGCCCCGAGCCGCCACAACTCGAAGAAGCGGGGCCAATCGGGCCGCCAGAAACGTCCGAACAGCCGGTACCGCCTGATCCGACGATCCCCCCTGGCGAGCGCCGTCAGGGCGAGAACCATGAAACACGCGGTCGCTGTCGTCGCGACGCCGGCGCCGACGAGGCCGAGGGCGGGGAAGCCGAAATTGCCGAAAATAAGCGCGTAATTGCCGAGCGCGTTGACGCCGATCGCGGCTGCGCCGACGTAAAGCGCGAGCGTCGGGCGCTCCATCCCGGCGAGGAAGAAGCGCAGGGCCACGAAACACAGCATCGGAAACAGCGCCCATTGCTTCCAGCGCAGATATTCGCCGGCGGCAGCGGCGAGTCCCGGCTCCTGCCCAAGGACGACCAGTATCGCCTCCGCGTTCCAGAGCGCGATCCAGACAGGAATCGAGATCGCCGCCGCGCTCCACAGACCCTGCCGGAAACTGCGCCGCACCTCGCGCACGGCGAACCGGTTCCTTCCCCGCTCGGAGGCGATCATCGCCGAGATCGCGCTGATAAGGCCGAGGCCGCCTATATGGCAGACGAAGAACAGGTTCGCCCCCAGCGCGCTCGCAGCCAGCGCCTCCGGCCCGAGCCAGGCGATCATCAGGACGTCCGTCGCGCCCAAGCCCGCCTGGGTGAGGTTGATGAGCACCATCGGCGCGCTCAGCGCGAGGGTCGCGACGAACTCCCCACGCCAGGAGCCGGCGACGCCGTCCAACCGTCTCGCAGCCATGGTCCCGTCTCTCTCCCGTAACACGCGCCGAGGCCGAACGGCTCCGCGCATCCACGCGCCTTGACCGGCCCCGACCACGCCTTAGCCTGCTCGCGGGAGCGAAGCGAGCCTCGAAAATGTGGAGACGGGCATGACGCGCGAGCAGGCGATCGAACACGCCCAGGCGCATTTCGATTCCGGCGCTTTCCAGATACGGCTCGCGGAACTCGTCGCGATCCCGAGCGAGAGCCAAAATCCCGAGCGCGCCGACGCGCTCGTGCGCTATCTGGAGCAGGGTCTGCTCCCGCTCCTGGAGGAGATAGGCTTCGCCTGCCGCATCCTGACGCAGGCGCCGGCGCGCGGACCGTTCCTCTATGCCGAGCGGATCGAGGATCCGGCCCGGCAGACCATTCTCGGCTACGGCCATGGCGACACCGTGCGCGGGCAGGATTCGCAGTGGAGCGACGGGCTCTCGCCGTGGGAGCTGACCGAGCGCGACGGCAAGCTCTACGGACGCGGAACCGTTGACAACAAGGGCCAGCACGCGATCAACCTCGCCGCGATGCGCGCCGTGATCGCGCAGCGCGGCCGGCTCGGCTTCAATGCGAAATTCCTGATCGAGACGGGCGAGGAGCTGGGTTCTCCGGGCCTGCGCGAACTCTGCGCGGCGCATCGCGCGCTTTTTCGCGCAGACGCGCTGATTGCGTCTGACGGCCCGCGCCTGTCCCTGTCGCGCCCGACCATCTTTCTCGGCGCCCGCGGCGCCTTCCCGATCGACCTGTGGATCGACGCCCGCGAGGGGGCGCGCCATTCCGGCAATTACGGCGGGCTGCTCGCCAATCCCGGAATCGAGCTCGCCCACGCCATCGCCTGCATAACCGGGCCGAAGGGCGAGATCCGCATCCCGGAATGGACGCCCGGCGAAATCCCCGCCTCCGTGCGAAAGGCCCTGGCCGATATCGAGGTGACGCAGGATCCCGGAGGGCCGGCGCTGGACCCCTGGTGGGGCGAGCCGGATCTGAGCATGGCCGAGAAGGTCTACGGCTGGTCGTCCTTCGATATCCTCGCCTTCCTTTGCGGCGACCCGGCCGCGCCTGTGAACGCGATCCCCCCGAGAGCCTGGGCGCGCGGCCAGTTGCGCTTCGTCGTCGGGGTCGATCCGGACGGGGTGCTGCCGGCGCTGCGCCGTCACCTCGACGCCCACGGCTTCGAGCGCGTGCGGATCGACAAGGCGCGGGACGAAGTGTTTCCGGCGACGCGGCTCGACCCGGAGGATCCGTGGGTGGCTTTCGCTGCGGGCTCGATGAGGCGCACCACGGGGGCCGCGCCGGCGATCCTGCCCAATCTCGGCGGATCTCTCCCCAACGACGCCTTCGCAGACATCCTCTCGTTGCCGACGATCTGGATCCCGCATTCCTATCCGGGCTGCTCGCAGCACGCGCCGGACGAACACATGCCCGTCTCGATCGCCCGCGAGGGTCTCGCGCTGATGGCCGGGCTCTACTGGGACATCGGGGAGATGGACGGGCCTCCAGCAGCCCTGACGTAGCGTCAGGTATCAGCGAACCGCCCTCTCCGGAAGTGGGGGAAAGGTCTACTCAAATTGGGCGAAAATGCGAAACTTGCTCTTGCACTTTGCAAGGGAACGGGGCAATAGCTGACGCCAGAACCATTGCGCGCTCCCGACTTCGCGCGTGCAGCGAGCGTGGCCGGGAATCGGCCGCCCGGTCGTGAAAGAATGGCGGCTGCGGAACGCAGCGTTGCAACGGGGATTGTGCGGCAGCCTCTGCGCCGCACCCGTCGACTGACGAGGACGAAGATCGACGCCGCGCCGCGTCTTCGCGCGCCGACGAAGCCCAGGTCGCAATCCACGACCGGCTTCGCCGGGTCCCGACGAGCCTGGGGCCGCGTGTTCTGGAGGGAGGGTCTCTTGCAATCTCTTGTTTGGTTGGTTCGCGGAATCTGCTTCCTGAACACGATGCTCGGCAGAATGTTCGGGTGGTTCTCCGTGGGTATCGTCGTGGTGTGTTTCACGGTCGTCGTGCAGCGCTACGTCTTCGCCATCAGCTATGTCTGGATGCAGGATCTGTATGTCTGGCTGAACGGCGCGATGTTCACCGCGATCGCCGGCTACGCGCTCCTGCGCGACGAACACGTGCGCGTCGATATCTTCTACCGGACGGCCACCGTGCGCACCAAGGCGAAGGTCGATCTCTTCGGCGTGATCGCGTTCCTGCTGCCCTATTGCTGGGTGATCTGGGCCTGGGGCCTGCCCTACGTGCAGCGCTCGTGGCGCTTCCTGGAAGGCTCCGGCAATACGGGCGGCATGCCCGGATTGTTCATCCTCAAGACCTTCATTCTCGTTTTCGCTGTGCTCCTCGCCCTCCAGGGGCTGGCGATTATCGGCCGAAGCATTCTGGTCCTCGCCGGTCGCGAGGAATCGCTGCCGCCCACCCTGCGCTACCAGTCCGGCAAGGAGTAATCATCCGATGGATCCCGTATTGCTCGGCGAGATTCTCGCCGGACTGATGTTCTTCGGCATCATCGGCGTGTTGATGCTCGGCTTTCCCGTCGCCTTCAGCCTCGCCGGAGCCTCCCTGATATTCGGCCTCATCGGCTGGTATTTCGGCGTGTTCGATCTCTCCAATCTCGGCGCGCTGTCGTCGCGCTATCTGGGCCTGATGATCAACGAGGTGCTCGTCGCGGTGCCTTTGTTCATCTTCATGGGCGTCATGCTGGAGCGCTCGCGGATCGCCGAGCAGCTGCTGTCGACGATGGGCCGGCTGTTCGGCAATCTGCGCGGCGGTCTTGGCATGTCGGTGATCGTCGTGGGCGCGCTTCTGGCCGCCTCCACCGGCGTCATCGGGGCGACGGTCGTGACGATGGGCCTGATCTCGCTGCCCGCGATGATGCGCGCGGGCTACGATCCGCGCCTCGCCTGCGGCGTCATCTGCGCCTCGGGCACCCTTGGCCAGATTATCCCGCCCTCGACCGTCCTCATCTTCATGGGCGATATGCTCTCGGGCATCAACGCGCAGGTGCAGATGGCGCAGGGGAACTTCGCCCCTACGACGGTCTCGGTGGGTGATCTCTTCGCCGGCGCGATCTTCCCGGGTCTGATGCTCGTCGGTCTGTATCTGCTGTTCATGGTCTTCAAGGCCATCGTCGCCCCGCAGACCTGCCCCGCGACACCCATTCCGCCGGAGGAACGCGCGGGCCTCTGGAAGGAAATCGCGGTGGCGCTTCTGCCCCCGCTCGCGCTGATCGCGGCCGTGCTCGGCTCGATCCTCGGCGGCGTGGCGACGGCTACGGAAGCGGCCTCGGTCGGCGCCGTCGGCGCGACGGTCCTCGCGGCGGCGCGCTGGAGACTTTCGTTCAAGGTGCTTCGGGAGGTCGCCCAGTCCACAGCGCTCATCACCTCGATGATCTTCATCATCCTCTTCGGCGCCTCCGTCTTCGCGATCGTCTTCCGCCTCATGGGCGGCGACAATCTCGTCCGGGAATTTCTCGTGAGTCTGCCGGGAGGCGTCATCGGCGCCGTGCTCGTGGTGATGGCGATCATGTTCGTACTCGGCTTCATCCTCGACACGTTCGAAATCATCTTCATCGTCGTGCCGATCACCGCGCCGATCCTGCTTCACCTCGGCGTCGATCCGATCTGGCTCGGCGTGATGATCGGCGTGAACCTGCAGACAAGCTTCCTCACGCCGCCATTCGGCTTCGCCATATTCTACTTACGAAGCGTCGCGCCATCCTCGATATCGACGATGATGATCTATCGCGGCGTGATCCCGTTCGTCTTTATTCAGGTGTTCGCGATGTTCCTGCTGTTCGTCTTCCCGGATATCGCCCTCTGGCTGCCTCGGCAGATCTACGGGTAAGGGATTGCGCGCCCGACCAGTCTGGAAAGGGGCTCCTCGCGGGGCCCCTTTCGTTTGATCAGGCGCGCGACCGGCGCAAGCGCCCGTCGATCATGATGAGAGAGAGGCCGATAATCGCCATCCCGACGATCTGGAGCGTCTCCAGCCGCTCGCCGAGAACACCGACGCCGAGCAGAATGGCGCTCACCGGTATCAGGAAGGTCACGAGCGACAGCTTCGTCGCCCCCGCGCTGGCGAGCAGCCGGAAGTAGAGAACGTAGGCCAGAGCGGTCGACAGCGCCCCGAATCCGATCAAGGCGCCCAGGACGTCAGCCGAGGGCCAATCGAGCTCCCAGGGACGATCGACGACGAGCGCCAGGGGCGTGACGATCGTGGCTGACACCGCCACCTGCCCGGCCGCGGTCGCGAGAGGCGCAACGCCAAGCCGCCGGAAGCGTCGTCCGAACACCGCCGCGCAAGCATAGGAGAGCGCCGCTCCGAGCACGGCGCACTGGGCGATCACGCTGGCGCCAGCGCCCGCGATCGCGTCGGGGCCGATCATCGTCAGAACGCCGACGAAGCCGAGCGCGACGCCGAAAGCGCGATTGCGCGTGAGCGGCTCGTCCGCCGTCAGGAAATGCGCCACGATCACGGTCATCAGAGGAGTCGTCGCGTTGAGGATCGCCGCGAGCCCGCTCGCGATCTGGCTCTGCCCCCAGACGATCAGCGTGAACGGGATCGCGTTGTTCAGGATTCCCATGCCGACGAAGGCGGCCCAGATTCCCGGATCGCGGGGAATTCGGGCGCCCATGACGCGAAGCACGAGGAACAGCGTCGCGGCGGCGACGACCACGCGGCCGGCGACGATCGTCAGCGGGGGCAGTTCGCGCAAGGCGACCGCGGCGAAAAAGAATGATCCGCCCCAAAGCAGCGATAGCGCCGTGAGCGTGATCCATTCGGCGAGCGTCATGCTGCGGGAAGAGGGGTTGGTCATGAGCGGCTCTCGAAGAAGGCGGGCGCGATCCATCGCGCGATTCCGCACTATCCCGCCACCCGATTTCCGCCACGCTGCGTGTGGGCGATGTCCGGTCGCAAAAAAGAAACGGCCCGGGCTTTCGCCCGGGCCGCCGGATTTGACGCGCGCCGGAGGCGCGACGTAACGCCGGATCAATCCAGCGTGAAGTACCGCTCGCGCGCCCTGAGGAATAGCGAGTCGTTGCCGTCCGTCTTGAGGCGCACCGTGTTGAGGGCCGTCACGAAGCTCTCGGCGGTCTTTTTGGTCAGCGCGTCGCCGCCGTCGCGGAGCTCAGTGATGATGTCCTTGGACGCCACTGCGCCGGCCTCGAGGATCTCGTCGGGGAAGGTGCGCACCCGTACGCCGTGCTGCTCGACGAGCGTCTTGAGCGCACGGGGGTCGTTCGCCGCGAAGTCCGAAGCGACCTGATCGTACTCGGCCTGGCAGGCGTCGCGGACGATCGCCTGAAGATCCTCCGGAAGCGCCTGGTACTTCGCCTTGTCGACGACGAGTTCGGTCGCGAGCCCGGGCTCGATGAAGCTCGGGAAGTAGAAATCCTTGAGGATCTGGTGGAAGCCGAGGGCGAGATCGTTGTAGGGGCCGACGAACTCGGCCGCATCGAGCGCGCCGGACTGAAGCGCCTGGAAGATCTCACCGGCGGGCATGTTCGTGACGGTTGCGCCGAGACGCTCCCACACACGACCGCCGAGACCCGGAGTGCGGAAGCGGATGCCCTGCACATCGGCGAGGCCCGTCAATTCGCCACGGAACCAGCCGCCCGCCTGGGTGCCGGTGTCGCCCGAGAGGAAGCCCTGCAGGCCGAACTGGTCGTAGATTTCGTCCCAGATCTCCTGACCGCCGAGGTAACGCACCCACGCGGCGAGCTCGCGCGAGGTCATCCCGTAGGGGACACCCGTGAAGAACGACAGGCCGACGTTCTTGTTCTGCCAGTAATAGGCGGCGCCGTGGCTCATTTCGGCCGAACCGTCGATGACGGCGTCGATCGACTGCAGGGCCGGCACGAGTTCGCCGGCCGAAAAGAGCTGGATCGTCAGACGCCCACCGGACGCGGTGGTGATGCGATCGGCCAGGCGCTGGGCGCCGACGCCGAGGCCGGGGAAGTTGCGCGGCCAGGTTGTGACCATGCGCCATGTCTGATTGCCCTGCGCAATCGCGGGAGCGGCGAGACCAGTCGCCGCAGCCGCGCCGCCGAGAGCCGCGCCCTTCAGGAATTGACGACGTTCCATTCTATACCCTCCGATAGTGTTTCCGCCCCGTGACCGTTCCCGCTGAGTACAGCGATTCGCTCTGTTATTGCGCGAATGCCGGGAACTCCGTCTTTGGAAGCGGTGCAACCATAAGGTCGGGATGCGGGAAAGACAATATGAGTGTGGCGTTTTCCCTAGATGCGCCGCCACGCCGCTCTTCCTCCGCCGCAGGGTCCCCATCGAACGTGAGGTGGCGCACCGGGAAAACAAATCACTGGCGTGACAATTGACACTGAAATACACATAATTCCTCGCAAAACGAGGAATTGCGTAATTTGGCCGCTCTCGGGCCAAAATTCGGCATGGTGGAAGGATGTTGACCATAGAAGCGATCAGCAACTATGCGGAAGCCCTCCATTCCGGCGTCGTCGTCACGGAACCCGTGCTGGACGACGGTGGCCCGCGGATCATTTACGCCAACCCGGCGATGGAGAAACTGACGGGTTACTCGCGGGACGCGCTGATCGGCTCCACGCCGCGTGTTCTGCAGGGCAAGGCGACGAGCCGCTTCACCCTCAAGGCGCTCGGCCAGGCGTTGCGGGCGGGGCGGCCATTCCACACCTGCGTGACCAATTACCGCGCCGACGGCGAAGCCTATCTCTGCGAAATCGACATCCGCCCCGTGTTCGGCCCGGACGGGCGGATCGAGCGCTTCATCGCGTTCGAGCGTGAGGTCGTGCGGCGGCGCGTGCGGGTGCGGCCCGGCCGGAACGCGCGGTACAAGCCGATCGACCAGCGCGTCGCTGCGGAAGCCGAGGGTCCCCTCGCGCGTTTCGCCTGCTTCGCCTCGCCGCTCGACTGAAGCGCCCTTTCAGCGCGCTCCGCGCCTCTCAAGGAAATCGCGCATGAATGCGATTTCCTTTTCCTGCGCCTCCACGATCTCCCGCGCAAGCGCGCGCAGTTCCTCGTCCTGCGAATGTTCGAGCACGACCTGCGCCATGGCCACCGCGCCCTCGTGATGCGGGATCATGCCGCGCACGAAATCGATATCGACGTCGTTCTCGTAGGCGATATCCATGTCGTTGTGCATGCGCTCGTTGATGGCGCGGAACGCCTTCGTCGCCTCGCTATCGGTCTCGTTGGCGGCCTGGGCGCCGTGCGCTCCGTGGTCCCCGTGTGCCCCATGCGCGCCGTGCCCGCCTTGGGCGAAAGCCGGCGCAAGCCCTATGGCGAATAGCAGCCCGAAAGCGGCGGCGGCGATCTTCATCGAGCCCATATTTTTTCCTTCCTCGCGAAATACGGCAAGTCGGCGGCGCGGACGCGCCCTCCCGAAAGGTGGGAGGCCAGTCGGCGATTTCAACGCCGGAGCGGACTTCAGAGCGCGACGCGAAGACGGGCGTCGTCGATCTCCGGCGGCGGATCGACATGCACGACGCAGCGATTCCGCCCGCCGTTCTTCGCCTCGTAAAGCGCGCGGTCGGCGGCGATGCGAAGCGCTTCGGGCGATCCGCCGCGGCAGGGATAGACCAACGCCGCCCCGACGCTCACGGTGACACGGCCAAGCGGCGTGTCGGCGCGCTCCAGGACGCGGTCGAAAACCTGCGTGCGCACGATTTCCGCGACGACGCCCAGATGCTCGGGCGGGAGGCCCGGCAGAAGCACGGCGAATTCCTCGCCGCCGCACCGCGCCACGAGGTCTTCCGAGCGAAGGGCCGCGATGGCCAGGGCGTCTGCGACCTGCTTGAGGCAGCGGTCGCCGGCCGGATGACCGTAATTGTCGTTGTAGAGCTTGAAATGGTCGATATCGATGGCCACGACAGCCATCGGCTCGCCATCGCCCGCCATGCGCTCCCAAGCCTCCTCAAGGGACTCGTCGAAGCGGCGGCGATTGGCGAGGCCGGTCAGCGGATCCGAATGGGCCAGCGCTTCAAGGCGAAGGTTCGCAGCGACGAGCTCCGCCTCCTTGGCGTCGAGGCGCGCCTGCGCGGCGTCAAGCGCGACCTTGCGATCCTCGAGCGCGCTGGCCATGCCGTTGAACGCGCTGGCCAGAACGGCGAATTCGCTTCGGGCGTTGAACCGATCCGACACGGCGCGGGCGGTGAAGTCTCCTGACGCGAATGAATCCGCGATCTGCCGCAGATCATCGATGGGCGCGAGCAGCAGCCGCCTTCCGACGACGTAACCCGTCAAAGCGACAAGCAGGAGCAGGGCGATGAGGATCGTATAGCCTCGCAACGCCAGCCGATCGATATCCGCGAGCACCGACGCGAGGTCGGAGCTGACGACGACGCTCGCCCCGTCTCCGGGAAGCGAGGCGCTCCCGGCGATGGCGTCGCCGGGAGCGCCGATGCGGCTTTCCCCGAAAACGATGAGCGGCGTTCCCGACGCGCTGGCGAGCAAGACCTTGGCGGATCGGCGCTCACTCAGTTCTACGGCGAAGCGGCGGAACCACCCGGCGTCGATCGCGGCGACGTAGAGTTTCTCTCCGGGACCGGCAAGGCTGACGAACGAGACGGGCTGACCCGCATCGTCGATCGAGAAGCCCTCGACCGCAAAGCGCGTATCCTCTTCCTGTCCGGAGGAGGCGCGCGATAACGACATCCGTCGTCCGACGAGACGCTCGTCGGACGCACAGATCACCCGCCCGTCCGTATCCAGAACACGGATGTCGCCGGCGATGTCGCGCGACGCATCGACGCCGCGCAGATACGCTCCGCAGGTCGGTCCGTCGCCGGTTGCGACAGGAGGCGTGCGTGAGACGAGCGCCAGAACGGTCCTGGCCCGGTCGAGCGCCTCGCGGTAAGCGGCCGCACCCAGCTCCGCCTCCGCCGCCGCGACGCTTCGCGCCTCGTTGATCCGGTCGCTGCGCGCGTCGCGCAAGGTCTGCGCCTGAAACAGCGCGAGGGGCGATATTGCGATGAGAAAAAATATGAACAGGCGCGCACGAATGCTGCCGAGAAAATGGGCGAAGCCATTCCTCGTTCGCGCAGAAAAACCCCGAATTTCCCCGACGGCAATTTTCATCGTGAGACTCGCCTTCGACGGCGACGTTAAGGCGGCCTCGTTTAGGACAAGTTACAAATCAAAGAAAAATCGACGCTTATCGGAGATTTTCATCACCAACCTTATGTTGTTTTTCGGCGGGAAAAAGCAAAGGAAGCGCGAATCCTATTCCGATGAACCGGACGATGTGATGTACGCCGACATAAAGAGGCTCGAGACCGAGCACCAGCGCGAGAACGATCATGGATTCGACTGCGCCGGGCGAAAAGGCCACCAGTGCGACCGCGAAGTCGATCCCGACGATCAGCACGGCGAGGCAGGCGAAGAAAACCGAGACGCCTAGCCCGATGACGAACGAGCCGAGGGCTGCGCGATAGAGCGCGGGCAGCGAAGCCCGGTCGATCGAGCAAACGCGCTCTCCGATCAGGATGCCGATCGTCATGAAGGCCGCCGAGGCTACTTCGGGAGCGACCGTCCCGGGCGCCAACTCCGTCAGATGCAGAAAGCTGCTGGCGACGGTGCCGCCGAGCAGCAAAGGCGCCGCGACGCGCCAGCGCTCGAACAGAAGCCCGAGGACGAGCCCGGCGCCGATCATGAGGATAAACGCATGGGGCGTCGCGAGCCCCGGAGGCGCGGCTGCGGCCTCGAACTCGGTTGCGCCGCCAGTGGCGAACGAGGCGGCGAAGGGCAGAACCGCGATCAGTACGAGGAGCCGGAAGGCCTGCACGGCGAGAATGCGCGTCGTGTCGGCGTTTCGCGAGAGCCCGACAGCGACGACGGCGGTGAGGGCGCCGGGCAACGACGCCAGAACGGCGTCGTCACGCGTCCAGCCGTGAAAGCGGATCAGGAAAACCGCGCTCGTAGCCGTCACCGTCGCGACGGACATCGCGAGAAGCAGGATGCTCAGCGGGTAGGTGGCGGCCGCCGCCATCGCCTCCGGCGTGATCGCGGCGCCCATGACGACTCCCGAAACCAGCATGGCTGCGTCGATGAAAGGTCGCGGGAGGAGGCGCTTGAATCCCAAGAGCCCCCAGACGATCGTGCCGGCCATCGCGCCGGAGAACCAGGCCGCGGGCACGCCGAGCGTATCGAAAACGAACCCGAAGAGAATGGCCGCGAGAAACTTGCCGGCGTGGGAAAAAGGGATTGCGGTCACGATTTCGTCGGGCCTTGCGTTCGATCAATGCCGCCCGCGGCTGCGCAGTTATGAAAGGATCACGGCGGAACGCTTGCGGGCTGGGATCGCCGTAGGCGCCCGGCGCGGTCTCGGGGGAGTCGCGTCGGGCGCGCTTCGCTTATCGTTGTTTTGGGTCGAGGAGGATAGTCCGACGAACGCGCGATCGACATGCGCACAGCGCAAGGCGAACAGCTGTCGGAAAGCAGGGCAAGGAGCCCGGCAAGGAGCCCGCAAACTGTCTTCAGTGCGAGCCGGTCATGCGGCAGAGCCGACAGACCTGCGGAATAGTCACGCTGTCCTGCCGTTCATAGGCGACGACGCCGCCGCGCTTGAGCGCCGAGAAAGAGCGGCTCACGGTTTCGATGGTCAAGCCGAGATAATCCGCGATTTCCTGCCTGGTCATGGGCAGATCGACCTTGGCGCTGTCGGACACGTCGCTTGGGCCGTGGCACGAGCGACCGCCTCGATCGGGCACGAGACGCATGATGAATGTCGCCACCCGCTCCTGCGCGGACTTGCGCCCAAGCAGCAGAGCGTGGTCGTGAAGCATGCAGAGCTGCCGGCGCAGGCGCTCGAAGACGCGGGTGCGCAACTCCGGATCCGAGTCGAAGCGACGCTTGTCGTGAATCGCGATACGCGCCTTCGTCAGCGCCTCCGCCCCGACATCCGCGACGCCGGACGGCGAGAGGCCGAACACGTCGCCTGCGCCGAGCACCTCGATGATCTGGCGACGACCGTCCGGCAACAGCTTGAACAGCAGCACGCTTCCCTCGATGATCTCATGGACGGCGCTGGTCAGGTCGCCTTCTTCGAGGATCGAGGCGCGTGGTCCGAAAGCCGTGACGCGCCCGGTCTCTGCAGGCGTGCGCTTCGCCTCGCCCTTGAAGGACAGATTCCAGCCCGCGTCGAATTTGGGGTTGGCGTAGTTCGGGCCAATGGGCTGTCGCCGCAGGTTGAGCGCTTCCATGACGTATTCCTTGAATTCGTCCGGGGGATCGGAGCGTTGATGTCGCGATGATCGGCCGGCGGCAAGCCGCGCGCATCCGGATTCGCCCGTAAGCACTGCACCCGAGGCGCCTCAGATCATGGCGGCGAGCGCGTCGGGCG
>REDO01000068.1 GCA_007693435.1 Salinarimonadaceae bacterium
ATACCGACAGCCGCCTGCCCGTGACAGTGCTCTCCGGGTTCCTCGGGGCGGGCAAGACGACGCTCCTGAACCATGTCCTGAACAACCGCGAGGGCCGCAGGGTCGCGGTGATCGTCAACGACATGAGCGAGGTCAATATCGACGCCGATCTCGTGCGGGGAGGCGGGGCCGAGCTGTCGCGCACGGAGGAAAAGCTCGTCGAGATGACGAACGGCTGCATCTGCTGCACCCTGCGCGACGATCTCCTCGCCGAGGTGCGCCGCCTCGCCGCCGACGGACGCTACGACTACCTCCTGATCGAGGGCACGGGCGTCGCCGAGCCCCTGCCGATCGCAGCGACTTTCGATTTCCGCGACGAGGATGGCGAGAGCCTGTCCGACGTCGCGCGCCTCGACACGATGGTCACGGTCGTCGACGCGATCAACCTGCTCAAGGATTACGGCTCACGGGACTTCCTGCGCGATCGCGGCGAGACGGCGGGCGAAGGCGACGACCGCACGCTCGTCGATCTGCTCGTGGACCAGATCGAATTCGCCGACGTGATCGTCCTCAACAAGGTCTCCGACGCGACGCCGCAACAGCGCGAGCTGGCGCGCGGGATCATCCACGGGCTCAACCCCGACGCGCGCGTGATCGAGGCGGATTTCGCACGCGTGCCTCTGGGCGAGATCCTCGACACGGGCCTGTTCGACTTCGAGACGGCGCAGGAGCATCCGCTCTGGCACAAGGAGCTTTACGGCCACGCCGAGCACACGCCCGAGACCGAGGAATACGGCGTTTCGAGCTTCGTCTACCGCGCCCGCCGGCCCTTCCATCCGGCGAAGTTCAACGATTTCGTCAACAGCCCGTGCCGCGGCATGATCCGCGCCAAGGGGCATTTCTGGCTGGCGACGCGCCCCGACTGGGTCGGCGAATTGTCCATCGCCGGCGCCGTCTGCCGCGTTTCGGCGATGGGCTTCTGGTGGAGCGCGATCCCGAAATCGCGCTGGCCCAAGGACGAGGAATGGGTGAAGCTGCTCAACCGCCACTGGAGCTCCGTCTGGGGCGACCGCCGGCAGGAGCTCGTCTTCATCGGGATCGGGATGGACGAAGCGGCGATCCGCGCGAGCCTCGATTCGTGCCTCGTCGGTTCGAGCACCGGCGAGCGCTTCGACGCGGACGCCTATCGCGATCTGCCCGACCCCCTTCCAGCCTGGCGCCGCGACGCCGCCTGATTTTCGGCCGGCGCTTGATTTTCGCCGCCACGACTGCGACTTAACCGCCCGACGCCGCGCGTCGGGCGCAGTCTGCGGGGAAAGCCATGGTCAGGGGATTGTCCTTCTCGAAGGAGAAGATTCGCGTTCTGTTTCTGGAGAACGTGAACGACAGCGCGGTCGCGCTGCTCGAGCAGGCGGGCTACGTCAGCGTCACGCGCCTGCCCAAGGCGCTCGACGGCGAGGCTCTGAAGGAGGCGCTCAGCGGCGTCCACATCCTCGGCATCCGCTCGCGCACGCAGATCACCGAGGACGTCCTCGCCGCCGCCGACCGGCTCATCGCCATCGGCTGCTTCAGCGTCGGCACCAACCAGGTCGATCTCGACGCGACGCGCCGGCGCGGCGTGCCGGTGTTCAACGCGCCCTTCTCCAACACCCGCTCGGTCGCGGAATTGACCCTCGCCGAGATCGTGATGCTGATGCGCCGCATCCTGCCGCGCTCCGCCTCCGCCCATGAGGGCGGCTGGGACAAGTCGGCCAATGACAGCCACGAGGTGCGCGGCAAGACGCTCGGCATCGTCGGCTACGGCAATATCGGCAGCCAGCTCTCGACGCTGGCCGAGAGCTTCGGCATGCGCGTGGTCTACTACGACCACACGGACCGCCTGCGCCACGGCAACACCGAGCCGGTCGCCAGCCTGCGCGACCTGCTGGCCGAAGCGGATGTCGTGACCCTGCACGTCCCCGAGACGCCCGCGACGCAGAACATGATCGGCATGGACGAGCTGCGCGCAATGAAGAAGGGCGCCTACCTCATCAACAACAGCCGCGGCACGGTCGTCGATCTCGACGCGCTCGCGACCGTCTTGCGCGAGGGCCACCTGCGCGGCGCGGCGATCGACGTGTTCCCCGTCGAGCCGGGCTCCAACGCCGAGCGCTTCACCACGCCGTTGCAGGGGATCGACAACGTCATCCTCACCCCGCATGTCGGCGGTTCGACGCTCGAGGCGCAGGAGCGCATCGGGGTCGAGGTCGCGCGCAAGCTGATCGACTATTCGGATATCGGCTCGACAATCGGCGCGGTGAATTTCCCGGCCGTCCAGCTCCCGCCCCGGCCGCACGGCGCGCGCTTCATGCACGTTCACCAGAACACGCCGGGCATGCTCTCGCGGCTGATCGCGGTCTTCTCGGGGCGCGGCCTCAACATCGTCGGGCAGTTCCTGCAGACGGACGGCGAGATCGGTTACGTCGTGATCGAGCTCGACAGCGTGCCCGAGGACGCGCGCGAGATCCTGACGGAGCTGCGCGCGCTCGAGGGCACGATCCGCGCGCGTGTGCTCTACGTGAGGCAATAAGGCCACACTGCGGCGGCGCAGGGACCAAACCGAGACTGCGCGCCTTGGCGTACTCGTACGGAGGCGATACTTGTGTTTACGCTTACGCATCCGTACGCACTCGAATCACCGTCCATGGAATTGCTTTAGCCATGCTCGCTCTCCGCGCCAGCCTCGTAGCAATCGCTTTCACGCTGGCCGCCTGCCAGCCTCCGGAGGATGTCGCGCTCCAGGAGACCGGGCCGCAGAATTACAATGCGTGGTACACGGGCCTTGTGGCCGACGTTCCCTTCGATTATCCGCTCGTCAACAAGGCCTATATCGATCCGCGATTCCATCGCCAGAGGGTGGACTACACGGGCGGAGAAGCGGCCGGCACCATCGTCGTCGATATCGATAACCGCTTCCTCTACCTCGTCGAGGAAGGCGGAAAGGCGATGCGGTACGGGATCGGCGTGGGCCGCAACGGCTTCGCCTGGCGCGGCGACGCGCGCATCGCGCGCAAGGGCGTCTGGCCCAATTGGAGCCCGACGGACAACATGCGCCGGATCATTCCCGATCTCCCCGCCTTCATGGAGGGAGGGCTGGACAACCCGCTCGGCGCCCGCGCGCTCTACCTCTACCAGGGCGACCGCGACACGCTGTTTCGCATCCACGGCACCAACGAGCCCTGGTCGATCGGCGAGCAGGTCTCATCGGGCTGCGTGCGTCTGCTCAACGAGGATATCGTCGACCTCTACAACCGCGTATCGGTCGGCGCCCGCGTGACGGTTCGTCGCGGCGGCGTCCGCGCCTGATTCACGCCGCAGGCAGACCGAGCGTCGCCCGCAGTTCCGGCGAGAGCTGGAACGCTATGTAGAGCGCGTAGGCCGCGAGCAGGATCGCGCCCTCGCGGCGTCCGATTCGCCATCCCGTCATCGCGAAGACGACGAGCATCACTGCGGCGAGCGCGGCGATCCAGACGTCGAAAGCCGCGATCCCGGCCGGAATCGCGAGCGGCGTGACGAGCGCCGTGACGCCGAGAATCCCGAGAATGTTGAACATGCAGCTGCCGACGATGTTGCCGAAGGCGACGTCGGCGTGCCTGCGGATCGCGGCCATGACGGAGGTTGTGAGTTCCGGCAGCGAGGTGCCGATCGCCACGAGCGTCAGCCCGATCACCGCCTCGGACAGGCCGAAACCCCGGGCGATCACGATTGCGGCATCGACGAGCAAATCCGCCCCGACGAGCACACCCGCCATGCCGCCGAGAGTGATCGCGAAGGCGACGGGCAGGCTCGTCCCCGGCATCTCGACCTCATCGGCCTCCTGACCGTGCATCGCGGCGGCGTCATCGAGGAGCCGCGAATCCGTACGCCAGGTGTAGAGCGTGTAGCCTAGGAGCAGCGCGAGGCCGGCCGCTCCCGTCATGCGGTCGATCGCGCCGGCGAGGACCACGCCGACGAGCAGAGCCGTCGCGATCAGGAGCGCCGGTCCGTCGCGGCGGAAGGCCGCGCGGTTCGTCGCCATGGGCAGGATCAGCGCCGAGACGCCAATGATCAGGAAGATATTGGCGATGTTGCTGCCCACGACGTTGCCGATGGCGAGCCCCGGCGCGTCCTTGAGGGCGGCGTTGACGCTCGCGACGAGCTCGGGCGTCGAGGTGCCGAAGCCCACGAGCGTCAGTCCGATCAGCATCGGCGACATGCCGAAGGAACGCGCGATGGTGACGGCGCCGCGCACCAGAAACTCGCCGCCTGCGAGCAGAAGCGCGAAGCCGGCGGCGAGCAGGATCCATTCGTTCATGGCGGGGCGCTCGCGGGAGAGGAAATTCAGACGTTCGAAGAATAGGAGGCGCGCCCGCTCGAGAGCGCGTCGTCCAGCACTGCGAGGCGGTCCTGCCCCCAGAACACCTCCCCGTCGAGCACGTAGGAGGGTGCGCCGAACACATCCGCCGCGAGCGCGCTCTGGATATTGAGCGCGTAGACAGCCTCGGCCGTCGGCGCGCGCGCGGCGGCGAGAACCGCCGGCGCGTCGTGCCCCGCTTCCGCCAGGAGCTCGGCGATCACTTCGTCGCTCGCCAGATCGAGTTCCTCGACCCACACGCCCTCGAAGACGAGGCGCATGAAGCGCGTCGGATCGATTTCCTGCGCGACGAGCGCGACGATGGCGAGATCGGGAAGTGTCGGGTCGAAGGGAAAGTGTTTCGGCTTGACGTTGAAGTGAAGCCCTCGGAAATCGCGCCAGCGCTGGAGCTCGACCAGCCTGTAGCGGCGACGTACGGGCGGGCGTTCCGCGAGCGGCAATCCGCCGGTCTCGGGGAAGATCCGCGCCAGCGCGACGGGTTTGTAGTTCACCTTCAGCGCATGGCGCTGGGCGATCTCCATGAAGGCGTCGTGCCCGATGAAGGTCCAGGGCGAGTTGCTCGAAAAATAGTAGTCTATGGATCGCGACATACCGTTTTTCCTTGCAGACGCTGGACTATCGGCGCTTCTGCGACGGCTTACAAGTTGAAATCGGCGCCGGATCGGGACGCCGCTGGGAGGCGAAATGCGGATATTCGCACTGACTGGAGCAGGCGTCTCGGCCGAGAGCGGGCTGGGGACCTTTCGCGACGCAGGCGGGATCTGGGCGCGGTTCGATCCAATGAAGCTCGCGACGCCCGAGGCCTTCGCCCGCGATCCCGATCTCGTCCACGCCTTCTACGACGCGCGCCGCCGCAACCTTCTGGCCGCCGAGCCGAACGCGGCGCACGTCGCCTTGGCGCGTCTGGAAGCGGGGCTCGCGGCGCGCGGCGGCGAGCTCTTCCTCTGCACCCAGAACATCGACGATCTCCACGAGCGCGCGGGCTCGACGCGCGTCGCCCACATGCACGGCGAACTTCTCAAGGCGCGCTGCCTCGCCTGCGGCCAGACATCGCGCTGGCGCGAGGATATGGGCGTCACAGCTTCCTGCCCGTCCTGCGGCGAGACCGGACGGCTTCGCCCGCACGTCGTCTGGTTCGGCGAGATTCCGCTCGATCTCGACGCGATCTTCGCCGCGCTGGCGGAGGCCGATCTCTTCGTCGCCATCGGCACGTCCGGATCGGTCTATCCTGCGGCGGGGTTCGTTGCGGAGGCTCGGGCGCTGGGGATCCGGACCTGCGAGATCAATCTCGAACCCTCCGACAACGCCGCGCTCTTCGACGAGCGACGCTACGGTCGCGCGAGCGAGGCGGTTCCCGCCTTCGTCGAGGCCGTCCTTGCGGCGCGTTGAGGCTCAGGCCGGGTCGTCATCGGGGGAAAGACGGCGCGGGGAGCGCCAGGCTTCCAGCACGTCGTCGATATCGCCGGCGACGAACCAGCGCGCGGAATCGACGTCGTAGCCATCGGCCAGCAGCGCATCGTAATCCGTCAGGACGTGGCGGATATAGGCCACCATCGAAAGCCATGCCGCCTTCTCGGGAACCGCGCCGCGAAGGCCCGGACTGTCGAGGGCGTGATCGAGGATCGCCTCGCGCTCGAAACGCGGGACGCCCGGCGCGAGCCTGTCCAGAGCCCCAGAGACAGCCTCCCGGCGTGACATTCCGACCTCCCCCTGCATGCGACACGCTGGACGACGCCCCATGTGACGCGAGCCGGGCCGCACAGGCAAGGCGCCCGCAAGGGGCGCAATACGACGCATTCCGGCAAGGAAGCGTTTACCCCGTTTGCAGGCCGCAGACGCTGGTTCACCTGTCGTTCAGCACGTTGGCGCGACCCTGTCCTCTCGCGGCCGCATCCAGGGCGCGCCGCGCGAGAGTGGAGTGACGCGTATGAAGGCCCGAGCCATCGCCATCGCCATCCGCCGCGACGAAAGCGGCTTCACTCCGGCCACCCGCCGTTCGGCCGCCGCGACCGCCGCCGTCGTCGTCGCGCTGGTTCTGGGGCTCTCGACGCTCGCGGCTTCGATCATTGCGGCGATCGCCTGAGCCCTTATCCGGGAACACGCGCGTTTCACCGATCGGGTTCTGGGCCGATGCGACTTCCGGCCGCACATCGTCCCGTCTAGGCTCGTCGCCTACCCGCATGGCGCGGCAGGACGAGGACGAACCGTGATCGACGCAGAACTTTTCGCCGAAACAGCAACCGACGCGCAGACCCGCGCGATCAACGCCGAGATCGTCGCCAAGCTCTCCGCCGCTCCCGACGTCTGGTCCATGCCGCTCGATGAGGTGCGCCGGCTCCGGCGCGAGGGCGGCGGGCCGTTCCGGACGCAGGCCCTGTCGCCGCGCGCGCAGGAATTCGAGATCGCCGGTCCCGCCGGCCCGCTCCCGCTGCGCGTCATTTCGCCCGACGCCCCGCGCGGCGTCTATCTTCACGTTCACGGCGGCGGCTGGACCTGGGGCGAGCGTCATGAGCAGGACGAAGATCTTGAGGCGATCGCCGCGCTCGGCTGGGCCTGCATCGCGGCCTCCTACCGCCTCGCCCCCGAACATCCCTACCCCGCCGCGCCCGACGATTGCGAAGCGGCGGCGCTGTGGCTCGCGCGCGAGGGCGAGCGGGTGTTCGGAACGCGACGGTTCATCATCGGCGGCGATTCGGCCGGCGCCCATCTCGCCCTCGTGACGCTGTTGCGGATGCGCGACCGCTCGAACATCATGCCGTTCGCCGGGGCCAACCTCGTCGCCGGCTGCTACGATCTCGGGTTGACGCCGAGCGTGCGCAACTGGGGGCCTGAGAAGCTCGTCATCAACAGCCGCGACATGGCGATGTTCACGCGGAATTTCTGCGGCGAGCGCGATCGCGCCGATCCGGACATCTCGCCGCTCTACGCCGATCTCTCCGGCATGCCGCCCATGCTGCTGACGGTGGGCACGAAGGATCTGCTCCTCGACGATTCGCTCTTCCTCGCCGCCCGGCTGGCTGCGGCGGGAGCGCCGTGCGAATTGTCGGTCGCGCCCGGCGGCTGTCACATGTTCCAGCGCTTCCCGATCCCCATCGCGGAAAAAGCGCATGCGCGCATCCGGGCGTTTTTCGCTGGGGTCGGGGCGTGAGGGGCCGGGCTTTCAGCCCTGTCCCTTCAGGAACGCCTCGTGCTCCGTCACAAGCTCGCCGGCGAGCGCCTTGGCGATGAGCGCGCGCGTCTCGGCGACGCCGTAGAGGGCGACGAACGAGCCGAAGCGGGGGCCGCGATTCTCGCCGAGCAGGATCTGGTAGATCGTCTCGAACCAGGTCTTGGCGACGCCGGGCCGCCCGTCGGGGCTTTTCGCCTTTCCCGATAGATCGGGGAAATGCGCGCGGCCGACCTCGTAGACGAGAGCCTGCAGATCCTCGGCGTCGGTCGAGCCGAGCTTGTCTTCGAGATCGTCGTGGAGCTGCGCGAGCGCCGCGCGCTCGACCTCCGTCGGCAGGCGGTAGGCCTTGGCGGGGCGCACGAAGTCGCGGAAATAGCGGCCCGCGTAGCCGACGAGCTCATTCAGGCGCGGATGCGTCTGCGGCGAGACGTCAGGGGCGTAGCGCCGGATGAAGCCCCAGATCACCGCAGGCTCCTCGGAATTGGCCACCGCGACGAGATTGAGCAGCATCGAGAAGGTGAGCGAGGTCGCATTGGCGCCGGCCTGGCCGGAACCGCCCTGCCCGCCGGCGAGCAGCTCCGGCGCCGGCGGCGCGCCGGAATGGATGTGCCAGACGGGGTTGGCGAGGCGCTGCCTGTCCTCCTGCTGGGGGTACTTCTCGAGGAAGGTCAGGTAGTCGTCGACATGGCGCGGGATGACGTCGAAATGCAGGCGCTTGGCCTCGCGCGGCTTGTTGTACATGAACAGGGCGAGGCTTTCGCGCGAGCCGTATTTCAGCCAGTCCTCGATCGTCAGGCCGTTGCCCTTCGACTTCGAGATCTTCTGGCCCTTGTCGTCGAGGAAGAGTTCGTAGTTGAAGCCCTCCGGCGGCTCGGCGCCGATCGCCCTGGCGATCCGGCCCGAGAGCTTGACGGAATCGATGAGATCCTTGCCGGCCATCTCGTAATCGACGCCCAGCGCCACCCAGCGCATGGCCCAGTCGGGCTTCCATTGCAGCTTGCAATGCCCGCCGGTGACGGGCGTCTCGAAGCGCTCGCCGCTGACGGGATCGCGCCAGACGATCGCGCCGTTGCCGAGATTGCGCTCCTCGACCGGGACCTGCATCACTTCCCCGGTCCTGGGGTGCAGCGGCAGGAAGGGCGAATAGGTCTGCCGGCGCTCCTCGCGCAGCGAAGGCAACATCACGGCCATCACCGCGTCGTAGCGCTCGAGCATGCGCAGGAGCGTCTCGTCGAATACGCCCGAGCGATAGCAATCGGTCGCCGATCGGAACTCGTACTCGAAGCCGAAATCGTCGAGGAAGGCGCGCAGCCGGGCGTTGTTGTGGTGGCCGAAGGATTCGTGCGTGCCGAAGGGATCCGGCACGCGCGTCAATGGCTGGCCGATGGCGCCCGCCAGAAGCTCGCGGTTGGGCACGTTGTCGGGAACCTTGCGCAGCCCGTCCATGTCGTCGGAGAAGGCGACGAGGCGCGTGGGAACCTTGTCGTCGGTCAGCGCGCGAAAGGCGTGACGCACCATCGTGGTGCGCGCGACCTCGCCGAATGTGCCGATATGCGGCAGGCCGGAGGGTCCGTAGCCCGTCTCGAACAAAGCCTCGCTCTTGCCGGTGCGCTCAAGCCTGGCGACGAGTTTCCTCGCCTCCTCGAATGGCCAGGCGGGCGCGGCGCGCAGGGCTTCGGGGTCGAACATCGGATCACTCATACGAACGGGGCTGACGAAAGGCGGCGTCGCGGCGCGAACGCCTTGTCTCGCGCCGCTTTTTGCGCCGTCTCGCCACTTGCGTCAACTCAGAACGGGCTGACGGGGAAGAAGGTCAGCCAGGTCTCGGAATACTCGCCGTCCTCCCAGACGCGCTGGAGCGCATAGTCGAAGGCGCGGCGCAGGGGCTCGTCCTGCCTGCGCATCACGAAGCCGATCCCCTCGCCGAAATAGCGCTCGTCGAGATAGGGCCCGCCGGCGAAGTCGCAGCAGCCCTGCGAGTCGCGCCCGCCGATCCAGAGCGCGAGGGTGAGCCCGTCTCCGAAGAGGAGATCGACCTCGCCACGCCGAAGCTCGCCCTGCGCGATGAACAGGTTTGGATGGCGTGACAGCGCGATGTCCGGAAAATAGGCGTCGAGGAAAGCCTCGTGCGCCGAACCCGCCACGACGGCGACGCGCCGCAGCGCGAGCGCGTCGTTGTCGATAACCGCCGGCGCTTCTCCGATACGGGCGACGAAGCGGGCCGGAAAGCGGAAATAGGGCTCGGTGACGGCGAAGCGCTCCTGAAGCGCCGCCGTGATCGGGAAGGCGGCCGCCACGACGTCGCCATGCCCGTTCGCCAGCGCGTCGAGCAGATCGCCGAACGGGCGGACCTGGATGGTGCAGGTGACGCGCAGCCGCTCGCAGGCGAGCCGCGCCAATTCGACCGAAAAGCCCGTCGGCACTGCGTCGGGGCCGCCGAAATGGAGGGGCGGAAAGTCATCGGCCGTCATCACGCGCAGCGTGCGCCCGCCCGGAACTTCGGCCGGCTCGACCCTGGCCCGGGGATCCCAGAAACTCGGTATTCCGGCCGCCTCTCCGCCCAGCTGCGCTGAAGCCTCCCCCTCAAAGACGAGAAGACGCAGAAGGGCGATCATCGCGAGCAAAAGCAACACGAAATTGTAATTTTCTCTTGACTCTGATCTTAGGATGCAGATTGACAATATACTCCCGCCCGACTCGGCGCATTCCTCACAAGGGGGTTAACGCCCGTGACGCATCAGGGTCAAGGCGCGCGCGCGCGTGCGGCGGCGCATGCCCGCGAAACCCTTCCGGCGACGATCGCCTTTCTGGCCGAACACGGCGTCCCTCCCGCGACCCTGCGTGAGGCGACGCGCCGGGCGCGCCTCGCCGGCGTCGATTCAGCCGCATGCCTGATGGCCGAAGGGCTTCTCGACCCCGAGAGCTACTACCGGGCGCTCGCCAGACATCTCGGCGCGCCCTATCTCACGCGCCCCGAACTCGCTGCGGACACCGCGTTTCCCGACGCCGTCCTCGCAGGCGTCGCGCCGCTGGCCGGAACGGAGGGACCCTCGCGCTTCGTCGGAGCGCCCGATCCCTCCGGAATCGCCCGGCTTCTCGCAGCGCGGGCGGCGCCGGAGGGTTACGCGATCACCGCTCCGGACGCCCTGCGCGAGGCGGTGTTCGCCGCGCGCGCCGGCCTGATCGCGGACGAAGCCGCGAACGCGCTGCCCGAGGCCGATCCAAGCCTTTCCTTCAAGGGAGGAACGGAGCGGGCGCAACGGCGCGCACTCGCGGGTTTCGCGGTCGCGGCGGCGATCGTGGCCGCCGCTTCGCCCTGGCTGGGCTTCGCGCTCGCCACCGGCGGGCTCGGCATCCTGTTTCTCGTGCTCGCCAATCTGCGCATCGCGGCCTGTCTGGAGCGAACGCGGCCCTATCCCTCCGGACGCGCGCGCCGCCGGCGCGACGACGAATTGCCCGTCTACACCGTCGTCGTCGCGCTCTACCGGGAGGAGAACGTCGCAGCGGCGCTTGTCGCCGCGCTCGACCGCATCGACTACCCGAAAGCGCTCATCGACCTGAAATTCGTGGTCGAGGAAGGAGACGACGCGACGCGCGCGGCGCTCGCGCGCGCTTGCGGCGACCGCGCCTGCGAGATCATCGTCGCCCCTCCGGGCGCGCCGCGCACCAAGCCGCGCGCGCTGAACATGGCGCTTGCCCTGGCGCGTGGAGAATATCTCGTCGTCTACGACGCGGAGGATGCGCCTGAGGAGGACCAGTTGCGGCTCGCCGTCGACATCTTCGCGCAGGCGACGCCGAAGGTCGCCTGCCTGCAGGCGCGGCTGGCGATCGACAACATCGACGACGGCTTTCTGCCGCGCTGCTTCGCGATCGAATACGCGGCGCTGTTCGACGTGGTCAATCCGGGCCTGGCGCGGCTCGGACTGCCGATCCTGCTCGGAGGAACCTCCAATCACTTCCGCACGGTAGCGCTCAGGGCCGTCTGCGGCTGGGACGCGTGGAACGTCACGGAGGACGCCGATCTGGGCATGAGGCTCGCATTGTGCGGCTACGCCGTGCGCGACCTGCCCTCGACCACCTGGGAGGAGGCGCCGGCGCGTTACGGCGCCTGGGCCGCCCAGCGCCGCCGCTGGATGAAGGGTTTCATGCAGACGGCGATCACGCATTCGCGCCGTCCGCTGCGAGCTTTCCGCGCGCTGGGCCTGACGGGCTTCGCCTGCGGAGTCGCCGGCACGCTCGGGGCGGCGCTCGCGGCGATGCTCTATCCAGTCTTCCTCGCGCTCGCGCTTCTCGCCGGCGCGACCGCCGCCGGCGCGGCGGTGGGGATAGTCCCGCCATGGCTCGCCTATTTCTCGGCGATGCCCGATGTCGGACGGCCGCTTGCCGTGGCCTCGACTGCGATCGGCGCGGTGACTTTCGCTGCGGGCTTCGTCTCGATGACGGCGCCGCTCGCGCTCGGGCTTTGGCGCCGGCGCTGGTTTTCGCTGATGCTGTGGCTGCCAGCCATGCCGATCTACTATCTGCTGGTCAGCCGGGCCGCATGGGGCGGGCTCAGCGAACTGGCGCGCGCGCCCAACCATTGGAACAAGACCGAGCACGGCCTATCGCGGCGGCGGCGACGCCGCTGATCGCCGCTCAGATCTGGCGCAGCAACTCGCGCGCGGCCTCGCCCGGTTCGCGCGTCGTGTCGAGCGCAGTCACGAAACGACCCTGCCCGTCCATGATGTAGACGATGGCGGTGTGGTCCATCGTGTAGTCGCCGTCGTCCAGGGGCGTCTCGCGCTTGTAGGCGCGGTAGGCGCGCACCACCTCGTCGATCTGCTCCTGCGTTCCGGTTAGGCCGATGATCCGGTCGTCGAAGCTAGACACGTAGCTCCCCATGATCTCGGGCGTGTCGCGGCGCGGATCGACCGTGATGAACAGCGCCTTCATCTCGCGGCCCTGCTCGGCCGCCGCCTCGAGAATCTGGGCGATCTCGAAGAGCTTCGTCGGGCAGACGTCCGGGCAGTGGGTGAAGCCGAAGAAAATCAGATGCGGCTCGCCGAGGAAGGTCTCATGAGTCACTTCGCGCCCGTGATGATCGACGAGCGCGAAGGGGCCGCCGACCGACGACGGCGCGACGTCGCGACCGCCGGGCGTCAGCGTCAGCACCATGGCGACGCCGAGCGCCACGAAACCGAAGAGAAAGGCGGCCAGGGGGATGGCGATCTTGCGCGCGCGTTCCGTCATGTCATCTCCGTTTCAGCATCCGCTCGTGAGGTAAGCGACCCAAACCCCGCATGCAATACGTCGTTTCGCGGGCCTGGGGAATGCGGCCCTGCGACGCCGGTTCGGGCGTTCGCGCGACTTGCGCGCAAGCCGGGCAGGTCGCACCCTCCTGCGGAAACGCGCGAGAGACCGGAGTCGAACCGCATGCGCCCCTTCACCTTCGCTACGACGCCGACGGTCTTCTTCGGGCAGGGAGCGCTCTCGCGGCTGGGCGAGATCGCCGGCAGGCTCGGTCCGCGCGTGCTGGTCGTGACGGATCGAGGCCTCGTCGAAACGGGAATCGCCGCGCCCGCCGTCGCGGCGCTCGAGCAGGCGGGATCAGCCGCGCGAATCTACGACGACGTGGTCGCCGATCCTCCGGAGAGCGTCGTCCTGGAAGCGCGCGACGCGGCCCTCGGCTTTGGCGCGACGGGCGTCGTCGGCGTGGGAGGGGGCTCCTCGCTCGACGTCGCCAAACTCGTCGCGCTGCTCGCCGGCGGCGGCGAGAGCCTCGGCGAGATTTACGGCGTCGGTTTCGCAAAGGGGCCACGCCTCCCCCTCGCGCTCGTCCCGACGACTGCGGGGACGGGTTCGGAGGTGACTCCGATCTCCATCGTCACGACGGGCGCGCACGAGAAGAAGGGCGTCGTCTCGCCCGTGATCCTGCCCGATTTCGCGCTGCTCGACCCCGATCTCACGCGCGGGCTGCCGCCGCATGTGACTGCGGCGACGGGGATCGACGCCATGGTGCACGCCATCGAGGCCTATACTTCGGCGAGCCCCACCAACAACCCCGTCTCGCGCGCACTCGCCCGGGAGGCCCTGCGGCTTCTCGGCGGGGCGATCAAGGGCGCCGTCATGGATGGCTGCGACATGCGCTCGCGCTCCGACATGCTGCTGGGCGCGATGCTGGCGGGACAGGCTTTCGCGAATGCGCCCGTCGCTGCGGTGCATGCGCTGGCCTATCCGCTCGGCGGCCATTTCGGCATCCCGCACGGGCTGTCGAACGCGCTCGTCCTCACCCATGTCATGCGCTTCAACGCGCCGGCCTGCGGAGGGGCCTATTGCGAAATCGCGGGGGACGTCTTCCCCGAACTCGCCGGAACGCGCGATCCCGACGCGCTGATCGACGCGCTCGCCGCGCTCTCGCGGGCCATCGGCCTCGCGCCGCGCCTGCGCGATCTGGACGTGCCCCGCGAGAGCCTGCCGACGCTCGCGGACGATGCGATGAAGCAGACGCGGCTTCTCGTGAACAATCCGCGCGATGTCACACGCGCCGACGCGCTCGCGATCTACGAAGCCGCCTGGTGATTTCGCCCGCAAGGAGTCCCCGATGAGCGCGCCACCGACCGCTGAGCGTCCCGCCCGCCTAGCCCGCGAAGCCTTCGCCCTGTGGCGCCCCATGCCGACGCGCTGGATGGACAACGACGTCTACGGGCACGTGAACAACGTCGTCTACTATTCCTATTTCGACACCGCGGTGAACGCCTTCCTCGTCGAGCAGGGGCTGCTCGACCTCGCCGGCTCCTCCGTCATCGGCCTCGTGGCGGAGACGGGCTGCGTCTATTTCGAATCCGTCGCCTTTCCCGAATCCCTCGAAGTCGGCCTGTCCGTATCGCGGCTCGGTCGCTCCTCGGTGACCTACCTGATCGGGATCTTCCGGGAGGGCGGCGCATTCGCCGCCGCGCAGGGGCGTTTCGTGCATGTCTATGTCGATCGGGAGGAGGGGCGGCCCGCGCCGGTTCCCGAGCCGATCCGGGCCGCACTGGAGCCGTTGCTGCGCTGAAGATGCGCCCTGTCGTTGCGAAATCGCGCCGGCTACGGCAATCTTCGACTGCATTCGCGGCAACCTTGCCGCGCGTTCCCGTGAGCCGGCCAGGCGTCGGCCGCCAGAGCAGGCCCCCGGCCGGTCGCCCGCCCGAAAAGGGAGCCAGAGCCGTTACGCAATCTTAGATACACAAGTCCCTCGCTCGTGCGAAATTTATGAAATTAAAGATTGTTTTTTGAGCATGATTGACGGATGTTAACGTTAAGAAATGATTTACGAGGTCCATCTCGTTTTAGGCGTTTCCTTCACAATCGTTGAGCGCGATATTGATCTCCGGCGGACGGGAGACCCCGGTTGCGGGGTATTTCCGAGATCAGGACGAAGTTATGAGTTTTAATCGTTCATCAGGGGATGGCTCCTTCCCTGCCGATCGTTTTCCGGCGCCAGTTTCCGAACGGAACGCGAAGGCGTCGCCTCAAAATCTCACGAACGCGCTCTCCGGGGAGAATTCCCGCGACGTGATGCTGTTCGATCCCGTATCCCCGCGTCCGGTCGCCGGCACGCGCCGCGACGCCGTCCAGGGCAGATCGCCGCGGACGCTCCTCCCCGGCCTGTCCCAGCAGCGGCTGCGCCCCCTCGACGCTCTCGACGTCGCCGCCGGTCGGGCGAGACCCGCCGGCGCGCCCGCCATGGAGCCGCGGGAACGCGTCTCGCTGGACCAATTCGAAGAACTCGACGTCTCTCTGGATTCCGAGACCGGTCTCTATTGGTGCCGGATGAACCCGCTCGAACGGCCGAGTTACACAAGGGGCCTGCTGCGCGGCATCGCGCAGATGCAGCATTCCCTGCGTGATCTCTTCGCGGCCTATCCGACGCGGCCCTTCGATTATTGGGTGCTGTGCTCGCAGTTCGAGGGCGTGTTCAACCTCGGCGGCGACCTCGCCCTCTTCGCGCGGCTGATCCGCGACGGCGACCGGGACGGGCTGCTCAACTACGCGACCCTGTGCATCGACGTCGTCTACGCCAACTACATCAATCACGACCTGCCGATCACGACGATCGGCCTCGTGCAGGGCGACGCCCTCGGCGGCGGTTTCGAGGCCGCCCTGTCCTGCGACGTGATCGTCGCCGAGAAGGGCGTCAAGTTCGGATTCCCCGAGGTCCTGTTCAATCTGTTCCCCGGCATGGGCGCCTACAGCCTGCTCGCGCGCAAGCTCGGAGGCGCCAAGGCGCACCAGATGATCATGGACGGGCGCGTCTACGATGCGCAGGAGCTTCACGCCATGGGTCTCGTGCACGAACTCGCCGAGCCGGGCGCGGGCGAGGACGCGGTGCGCGATTTCGCCCGCCGCGACCGCCGCCGCCGCAACGCGACGGTCGCGATGCACGCGGCCCTGCGCAAGACGGCGCCGCTGCCCTATTCCGAGCTGCTCGACATCGTGACCCTCTGGGTCGATTCCGCGATGCAGCTCTCCTCGACGGATCTGCGCAAGATGGAACGGCTCATCGGCGCGCAGGATCGCCGCACCCGCGACGCGAGCGCTGCGCCCTGCGAGACCGGCGCAGCGATCGACCGGCACGCGGTCTGAACGCGGGGATCAGGCCGCTTCGGCGAATTGCTCGAGCACGCCGCGCGCTTCCTCGAAACGCGCGGTCAGCTCGCGCGCGTGCCGCACGCCGTGCAGACGCATGTCCTCGGCGCCGATCTCGCGCAAGGCGAGGCACATCTCGAAGATCGCGACCGCGCCGACATTCGCCGCGCTGCTGCGCAGTGCGTGGACAAGATCCCGGAACGCCTCGTCGTCGTCACGCGCGACCGCCTCTTCCAGTTCGCGCAGGATCGTCTTCGCGTCGCTCAGGAACGCGCGGGCCACCTCCGCCCGGAAGCCGGCGCCGCCGAGTTGCTCGAGGCGCGACAGAGTTTCGTCGTCCACGGCCTGGCGTGGCGCGGACGCACGCTCGTGCTCGCGCTCGGCCCCGTCGAATTCCGGCGCCGCCGCGACTTCAGGCAGATCGCGGCCGCTGGCCACGAGCACTTCCCTGACGACGGCGAAGAGCCTCGCGGGGAGGATCGGCTTGCCCACGCAGGCGGCCATGCCCGAATCGAGACAGGCCGCCCGCCCCTCGGGCGTCACGTCCGCCGTGAGCGCGATCACTGGCGCGCGCTCGGCTTCGGGAACGGCCTCGCAATAGGCGCGGGTCGCCTCGACGCCGTTCATCTCCGGCATATTGACGTCCATCAGGACCACATCGAAACGCTCGGCGAGGAGCCGTTCGAGCGCGGCGCGGCCGTGATCGACAATAACGGGCTCATGACCCGCCCGCTCGAGAATCTTGGCGATGACCTTCTGGTTGGTGAGATTGTCCTCGGCCACGAGCACCCGCAACGGCGGCAGGGACGGAGCCGCCGAACGGCCTTGCGCATCCTCGCCGTCCGTGCTGCGCAGATAGGGCGTCGCCGCAACGCGCAAGGCGCCTGCGAGCGCCGCGCCCTCCGGATAACGGGCGATCGTCGTCGCGAAGCCGAGGCGGGCCTCGATCGAAGCCTCCTCCGGCTCCGGCGTCATCAGGATCGCAGCGTGGTCGCGAAGCCCTTCGCCGGCGGCGCAGGCTGCGGCGATCTCCTCCGGCGCGAGCCCGCAATGTTCGACGTCGATGATCAGCGCGGGCGCCGGCCTGTCTCCGGCGACGTCGCGAGCCGCGATCTCCGCCGCCTCGCCGGGGCTGCCCACGAGCCTCGCCGCGACGCCGTGCTCGAGGAAATGCGCCGCGAGCGCGGGCGCATCGGCGGCGCGGGTCAAAAGCAGCGGCGCCGGTATCTGCGCGAAGGCTTTGGCGGTCTCGTCTTCGGCGGCGGAGGGCGCCGCCGGATCGACGACGAACTCGAACCAGAACACGCTGCCCGCGCCCGGCTCGCTGTCGACGCCGATCTCGCCGCCGTTGAGCAGGACGAGCTGCTTGACGATCGCGAGGCCCAGCCCCGTGCCGCCGAAGCTGTCGATGATCGTTTCGTCGGCCTGGGTGAAGCTCTCGAATATGCGCTCGCGGGCGGCGGGCGCGATGCCGATGCCAGTGTCCGTCACGGCGAAACGCAGGCGGATTCGCGACTGCGCGTCCTCGACGACCCGCAGGTCGACATGCACGTAGCCCTCGCGGGTGAATTTCACCGCATTGCCCGCCAGATTGACGAGGATCTCCTGCAGATGGCGGCGGGGGCCCTTCACGCGGGCGGGGGTGGCGGGGTCGATATGGTAGCCGGCGTGGAGCCCCTTGGCCCCGGCCTGGGCGGTCACCATCAGCACGCTTTCGCGCACCAGCGCATGGAGGTCGAAGGCGGCGATCTCCGTCGGCATCTTGCCGGCCTCGAGCCTCGAGAAGTCGAGGATGTCGTTGATGTGGTCAAGCAGCGTGGAGCCCGCCGTCTGGATCGTCTCGGCCATTCCGCGCTGATTGGAATCGAGCGGCGTGTCCTTGAGCAGGTCGCTCAGCCCGATGATCGCGTTGAGAGGGGTGCGCAGCTCGTGACTGACGCTCGCCAGGAACAGGCTCTTCTGCCGGTTCGCCTCCTCGGCTTCCTGCTTCGCCCGCGAGAGCTTGCGGATCAATGTCGAGGCGTAGGCTGGGATGAGGACGAGCCCGACGAGCAGCCCGATCCAGAGGGGCGGATGCTCGCTCCAGTAACTGTCGGTCAGCGACACGATGGTGAAGCCCGTCACCGACACCGCGACCGCGCCGAAGAGATAGGGAATGCCGAAGCGGAAGCCGTTCCCGAAGATCACCCAGAGATAGATCGGATAAAGGATCGCTGTGACCTCGCCGCCCAGATACAGGACGTAGGACAGCGTCCCGAGATCGACGATCATCGCCGCCACCCGGCGTATCGGCGAGGAGCCCGGGCGCCAGATGATATGCGCGAGGAAACCGAGCCCGCCGAGCAGGTAGAGCGACGAGATGACGAGAGGCTGCGCCGCGCCCTCCCGGCTCCACCAGGCCGAGAGCGCGAGATAGCCGAAGATGAGCGCGCCGAAGACGATGCGGTTGAGCACCATCTCGTGCTCGCTGTCGGGCCGATTGGCGAAGGGCCGCCGGCGCGCCTTCGTCGCCGGCTTGCCCGCCGGCTTCGCTAGATCCGGCGTCTCCCGCCTGGTCGTGATCGCAGACATCGCCCGTTCTCCCCCGAACGCCCTCAGGCCGAACGCGCTATCGCGGCGTCGGCGCGCGCGAGCGCGATGAAATCCTCAGCCGGAACGGGCTTGGCGAAGAGGAAACCCTGCGCCTCCTCGCACCCTTCCGCCCGCAGCATCTCGACCTGTTCGAGGCTGTCCACGCCCTCGGCGATCACGTCGATGCCGAGGCTGTGGCCCAGATTGATGATGGCGCGCACGATCGCCGCGTCGTTGGGGTCAGTGGCGATGTTGCGCACGAAGCTCTGGTCGATCTTGATCCGGTCGACCGGGAATTTCTTGACATAGGCGAGCGAGGAATAGCCCGTGCCGAAATCGTCGATCGAGACGCTCACCCCGAGGCGACGCAGCTCGCGCAACTCCGCCGTCACCTCCTCGACGTCGTGCATGAGGATCGTCTCGGTCAGCTCGAGCTCCAGCGACCGCGGCTCGAGCCCCGTGCGACGCAGGATGTCGCCGACGAGCTGGGCCATGTTGCGATTGCGGAACTGGATCGGCGAGAGATTGACCGCGATGCGCAGTTCCGGCAGCCCCTGCGCCCGCCACGATTGCGCCTCGCGGCAGGCTTCCTCGATCACCCATTCGTTGATCGGAATGATGAGCCCCGTCTCCTCCGCGAAGGGCAGGAAGTCGAGAGGGCGCACGAGGCCGCGCGTGGGATGGCGCCAGCGGATCAGCGCCTCGGCGCCGATGATGCGGTTGGAGCGCAGATCGATCTGCGGCTGGTAGAACAGCTCGAACTCGCGGTTCATCAGCGCGCGCCGCAATTCGCCCTCAAGGGTGAAGTCGCCGCGCGCGACGGAGATCATCTGCTGGTCGAAGGCGCGGTAGACGTTCCGTCCCTCGGCCTTGGCGCGATACATCGCGATGTCGACCTTCTTGAGCAGGTTGTCGACGTCGTCGCCGTCATTCGGGTGAATGACGACGCCGATGCTGGCGCCGATCACGACGTCCTGCCCGGAGATCGAGAAGGGCTCCTGCATCGCTTCGACGATCCGCTCGGCCATGTCGAAGGCGCTCTGGGCGCAGGGGATGTCGGCCAGCAGAACCGCGAACTCGTCGCCGCCGAGACGGGCAAGAGTGTCGTCCTCGCCGACGGTCACCGAGAGGCGTTCTCCGACGGCCTGGATCAGTTCGTCGCCGGCATGGTGGCCCAGCGCGTCGTTGACGTTCTTGAAGCGGTCCAGATCGAGCATCAGGAGCCCGAATATCCGGTCTCCGCGCCGCGCGCGCACGATCTCGCGGCGCAGCCTGTCCTGAAGCAATGTGCGGTTGGGGAGCCCCGTGAGCGCATCGTGATGGGCGAGATGCACGAGATGGCGCTCGGCCTTCTTGCGGTCAGTGATGTCCAGAGAACTCGTCAGCACCGCGATGATGGCGCCCGAGCTGTCCCTGAGCGGCGACTTCGTCGTGAGCCAGACGGCGCTTTCGGCGCCTTCGCTCGTCGCATCCTCATCTTCCTCGAAGGTCGGAAGCGCGCATCCGGAACGGAAGACCATCTGGTCGAGGGCGATGCTGCGCCCGCCCATTTCCTCGCCGATCAGCTCGACGGCGCTGCGGCCGATCGCAGCGTTGGCGTCAACTCCGATCCGCGTGGCGGCATGGCTGTTGAGAAACACGCAACGCCCATCCCGATCATAGGCCGAGATCGCGGCCGGGACGGTGTCGATGACCTGGGCCATCCGCTCGCGGCTGTCTCGCATGAGCTGCTGGCGCGAACGCTCGCTGTCCTCGAGCTCGCGCTCCAGGGTGTTGGCTCGGCTCTTGATGATGAGCGACTGCATACGCATACGCAAAAGATTGCGCGCGCGCGTCACGAATTCGGCATGATCGACGGGGCTGAGGAGGAAATCGGTCGCGCCGGCCTCGAGCACTGCGAGGCGAAAGCTGCGCTCCTCATAGACCGTGATCGCGATTACCGGAACGTCTTCGCAGCCGTCGAGCTCCCGGAAGCGGCGAATGAACTCCGCCCCGTTCATCCCGGGCATCTTGTAGTCGGTGACGACGAGATCCGGAATCGGGTGGCTGATGGACGCCAACGCTTCCGCCGGGTCGCCGAACGCCTGCACGCGGACGTCGTCGGCGATCGACGACGCGAGCTTCGCGAAGATGTTGCGGTTCGTCACCCGGTCGTCGAGGATCATCACGAAGGGCATGCAGCGGCAACCACACCTGATTGAAAAGCCAAACGCCTGAGACAGCGTCGCGGTCCTTCGAACATGCCCCCGAAAATCTAAACATTTTCAAAAGATTCGGGCGTTTTGCACAATTTTTGATAGCATATAATACCACCCAGCATCTCCAGCCGGGCGCCCGCGCAAGCGCCTGGCCGAGTATTGGGCGGTTCATCGATCATGCATGACGGCGCAATCGCACCACGTGATTGCAACAAGGTCGTAGCGTCTTTCCGGCAGGCTTGTCAGGCAAGGGTTTTGCGAACGAGGGGGCGATTCCGCGCAGCTTCTCCCGGCGACGTTCAACTTTGGTTCACCTTGTTGGAAGAGAAACTGGCGCAGAAGCGTCGATCAACGGCTCGGGCTGGCAGGCGACGACGCAATCGCGTCCGCCGCGTTTCGCCCGATACAGCGCCTCATCCGCCTCGCGCACGAGGGCGCGCGGATCCGCGCTTCCGTCGAACTCCTTGACGCCGAAGCTGGCGGTCAGCCGCAGGATGGCTCCATTGGCCGATACCGGGGTGGCGGCGACAAGGCCGCGCAGCCGCTCGGCCGTCACGACGGCTGCGGCGAGATCGGTCCTGGGCAGGATCAGCATGAATTCCTCTCCCCCGGTGCGGGCGACGAAGTCCACTTCGCGGCGGGTGGCGTCGGTGAAGAGCGCGGCGATCGCAATCAGCGCCTCGTCGCCGGCCGCGTGGCCATGAGCGTCGTTGATCGCCTTGAAGCGATCGAGATCGGCCGCGACGATGGAGAAAGGGGTATCGTCACGATGAGCGCGCCTCGTCTCCCGGCGAAGGGCGCGGATGAAGGCGCGCCGATTGGCGAGGCCCGTCAGATCGTCCGTGAGCGAGAGCTGGCGCAGTTCCTCCTCCAGCGCGCGTCGCAGCTCGACCTCGCGCGCAAGCGCGCGTCGGGCCTTTTCCGCCTCGATCAGTGCGTTTTTCAGATCGGTGACGTCGGCGAACGAGACGACGACGCCGTCTGCGAGCGGGGCCAGCGTGACGCGCAGCCAGGCGTCGACGCCCCCATGCGTCACATCGAGCTCGAAGCGGTCGAACACGCGCTCTTCGACGACGCGGCGACAGCGGGGCCACAACTTACGGGCCATGGAATCGGGGAAAACGGCGGAGAACCGTGCATCGCGCATGCTCGAAGGCGTGGAGCCGACATACTCGGCCGCTTTCGCGTTCGCGGCGACGATTTCGGCGTCCATCGGCGCGCCCGTCTCGCCCCGCGTCGCGCGCAGGACGATCATCCCGTCCTGGGAGGCCTCGAACACGGCGCGCAGGAGGTCGTCGCGCCCGCCTCCCGGACGCACGAAACTCACGACCCGCTCTTCGCCGGCGTGATTCCGGCACGGCAACATGAGCCGTTCCCAGAACCGAAGGCGCACGGGCGCCAGCGAGCGATCGACCGCGAGGATCGGGCGGCGCTCGCGCAGCAATCGCCCGATCGCGGCCTCGTAGGATTTCCGCAGCGCCTCCTCCAGTGCGTCTACACCGAGACCGGTCATGTCGGATCCTGTCGCGGCGGCGATAGCCGAGCCGAAACGCACATAGCGCCAGCCGCCGTCGTCCTTCGGGGCCAGCACCTCGATCGAATGCGTCAGAAACGGATCGGCGGCCTCCAGCAGCGCCTCGACGGATGCGCGCCCGTCCTGCTCGACGAGCCCTCGAAAAAGCGTGAGCAGACGGGCGGGTTCACGGCCCGACGCGTGGTACTCCAGCCCAGTCGTGAATATGTCGATCTGCATGAACCGAATCGCCGCCTCGTCGCGCCAGGAGTGGGCATGAACCTAGGAACGCCCCCTGTCCCGGGCTTTAAGCAATTTGGTCGTATTTTAGCGTTGCGGCGATTTCGGAGGTTGCGGCGGCACACCTCTTGCCGCGACGACGCATGAAAGAAGGGGCGTCCCGAAATGAACCGTAGCTCTGCCGGCAAACTGCGCCGCATGACGGGATGCGTTGTCCCGTTCTGGATCATCGCGATGACGCTTGCGGCTCAAGCGGACGGATTCCCGATGGACGACGCACCACCGATGCTTCACTGCGGGACACCGCCGTCGAGCCGGGCGGAGGTCGTTTCGGGGCCGCTTCTGGGTCTCGACGCATCGGGACATCGCGTCGTACGTCGAAATTCGACATTTCCGCGTTATCCATGCGCCGACATCCCTGGGCGATCCGCGAGAGGCGTCGACGCGATCGAGGTCCATATCGACGTGAACCCCTTCGAAGCCGGTCCGGTCAAACGCAGGCAGCCGCCCCGCCGACCGCGCTGACGGTCTCAGGGTCTGTCGTCGGGCAGAAAGCTCTGGCGCGCGGATTTCACCTCACGGACGAGGAAATCCATCGTCGCCCGAATGCGGGCGATGTCCTTGAGATCGGCATGGACGATCAGCCAGTAGGAGCGCGTGAAGGTCGCCCTTTCGGGAAGGATCTGCACGAGATTCGGCTCGGTCGCCGCAATGTAATAGGGCAGAATGCACACGCCGGCGCCGGCGAGCGCGGCCTGCATCTGCGCGACGAGGGACGAGCTTTGCAATTTGGCGCGGATGCCCTTCGAAATCTCGTCCAGGTAGTCGAGCTCGGGCGTGAAGATCAGGTCGTCGATATAGCCGATGAAGGTGTGCTCGAGCATGTCCTCGGGCTCTTCGATCCGCTTGTGCGTGTCGATATATTCCTGCGTGGCGAAGACGCCGAGTTTGTAGTCGGTGAGGCGGCGCGCGACGATCTTGCCTTCCTTGGGCGGCGCCAGGGAGATCGCGATGTCGGCCTCGCGCTTGGAGAGTGAAAGCAGGCGCGGCATGGCGACGATCTGCATTTCCAGATCGGGATATTGCTGGCCCAGGCTGGCCGTGCGCGGCGCGAGGAACATCGTTCCGAAACCGTCGGGCGCGCCGATGCGCACGGTGCCGGACAAGGCCAGGTCGGCGCCGCCGATCTCGCTCGACACCGCCAGCGCTTGGGTCTCGATCGCCTCGGCCTTGGAGAGCAGCCGCTCGCCGTGCTCCGTGAGGGCGTATCCCTGAGGCCGGCGCTCGAACAGCTTGGCCTTGAGCGCGTCTTCGAGAGCCGTGATGCGGCGCGACACCGTCGCATGGTCCGCGCCCAGTCGACGGGCGGCGACGGTCAATCGACCGACACGCGCGACGGCCAGGAAAAAACGCAAGTCATCCCAGTCGAAACGGCTCATGGCGTTCACTCCACGCGTGCGTTCTTGAAATTTCGCATCTGCGCACGTCATTGTGCGTGTTTGTGCTATATCTTTGTATACAACGCAATTATCTTAGCATGCGCTGTGTGCAGGGGTGCATTGCATTGCATGCAGCGGCATCCGAGCCCCGGCGCCGGCTGTAGATCGATTTTGACCTGAAAAGCTCGCTTTTTCAGATGGTTGGGCGGCCCCGCATCATCGACCGGCGCCGTCCGCGGATTTCCCGCGCCATCGGATCGTATGCGAAAAAATTCCGCCTCGCGAGCCTCGACCTGTTTTCACAGAGCAAAACCGCACGGATCGCGCGCCTCCCCGGAGGACGTGGCGGCGAGGCGCATTTTTGCCTATAGAAGCGGTCGGAGACCCGCCATGCTGATCAGATCCCCGCTCCTTTCGCCCCCCAACGGCGTCTCGCACGCCTTCTTCACCCGCGAAGGCGGGCGTTCGAACGGACTCTACGCCAGCCTCAACGGCGGGCTCGGCTCGGCTGACGAACCGGTGCGCATAATCGAGAACCGGGCCTTGATGGCCCGAACTCTGGGCGTGACCCCGAAACGCTTCCTGAGCCTGAAGCAGGTTCACTCGCAAGACGTGGTCGTCGTCGAGGAACCCTGGGACGACGGCGCGCGGCCGACCGCCGACGCGATGGTCTCCGCCCGGCCCGGCATCGCGCTCGCCATCGCGACGGCCGATTGCGCCCCCGTGCTCTTCGTCGATACGCGCGCGGGCGTGATCGGCGCGGCGCATGCCGGCTGGCGCGGTGCCCTGGCGGGTGTGCTCGACGCCACGATCGCGCGGATGGAGGGGCTGGGCGCGCGCCGGGCCGACATCGCGGCGGCGCTCGGGCCGACGATCAGCCAGCCGAACTACGAGGTCGGGCCGGAACTCCGCGAAGCCTTCCTCGCCGGGGACGCCTCCGCCGCGCGCTACTTCGCGCCGGGCGAAGGCGACCGCCTGTTGTTCGACCTGCCCGGCTATATCGGCGCGCGACTCGCGGCGCTGGGCGTGGGCGCTTTCGAGGATGTCAGGCGCTGCACCTATGCCGAGGACGAGCGCTTCTTCAGCTATCGCCGCGCGACGCATCGCGCCGAGCCCGATTACGGCCGTCTGATCTCCTCGATCGCGCTCACTCCCTGATCCCGACGATGTCGGGCGTCTCCCAGGCGAGGTGCTGGCCGCCGTCGAGGGCGATCATCTGGCCCGTCACCGCGCCCATGCCCCAGAAGAACGTCACGGCTTCGGCGATCTCCTCGGGCGAGGCGCCGCGCCGCAGCGGCGTCGCCTCCTCCTGCCTGCGGAAATCCGCCTCGCCCTGCCGCAGATTCGTCAGCGTCGGCCCCGGACCGATGGCGTTGACGCGGATGCGCGGCGCGAGCGCCTGCGCCATCGTGCGCGTCGCGGTGAGCAGCGCGGATTTGGTGAGCTGGTAGGAGAAGAAATGCGGCGTCGTCTTCCAGACGCGCTGATCGAGCAGGTTGACGATCAGTCCGGAAGCGCCATCGGGGAGCTGCGCGGCGAAGTCGCGGGCGAGGAAGGCGGGAGCGCGCAGGTTCACCGCGAAATGCCGGTCCCAGCGCTCCTGGCTGAGCGTCTCGATCTCGTCGGGCTCGAATTCGGAGGCGTTGTTGACGAGTAGCGTCACAGGGCCGAGCCGCGAGGCGGCCTCGGATACGATTTGCGAGACCGCGCCGGCGTCGGCGAGGTCTCCCTGCACGGCGCAGGCGCGCCCGCCCTTGGCCACGATCGCGGCGGCGAGCGCTTCGGCCTCATCGCGCGAGCGTCCGTAATGGATCGCGACGGAAAAGCCTTCGCGCGCGAGGCGCTCCACGATGGCGCACCCGATCCGCTTCGCCCCGCCCGTCACCAAAGCCACGTTCATGCAATCCGTCCGCCAGCCGTTTCGACGAGATCAGTACGCCCCCGACGCGCGGGCGGATGCAAGTCTTTGCGGTCGCGACACGCGGCGACCTTCGTCACTTCAGGCCGTGACTTTCGTCTTGGCGAAGACCGGAACCTCGGCCTCGAAGCGGTCGACGAAAGCGGCGAGCTTTGGATGGGTCTGGCGATAAGCCCCCTCAAAGCGCAGGTCCAGATAGCCGATCGCGCAGGCGAGCGCGATCGCGCCGATGTCGCGCGCGTCGCCCAGCCCACCGACGAGCGCCTCCAGATGGTCGAGCGCGCGCGCGATCTTGCCGCTCTGATATTCCAGCCATTTCGGTTCATGGCGGGTGGGGTCGCGAAAGCGGCTCTCGTAGACGATCAGAATGCAGGCGTCGACGAGGCCGTCGGCCAGCGCCTGCAGACGCAGAACCGGAAACCGCGCGGCCCCCTTCGGGATCAGCCTGCCCCCGCCCGCCAGTTCGTCGAGATATTCGACGATCACGCGCGAATCGTAGAAGGCCTCGCCCGCATCGTCGATAAGGATCGGGATCTTTCCGAGCGGATTCTGCTCTCGCAGGTCGTCGGTAGGATCGGTCGTATCGGCGGCGAACACCTCGATGCGGTCCGACATGCCGAGAATGCCGGCGGCCACCTTGACCTTTCGCCCGAATGGCGAGAGCGGCGAAGAGCGCAGGATCATTGTATTCGTCCCCCTGTATTGGTCTGGAATTCCGCCCAGATGCTTAGCGAACCCGCGCCCCGCCGCCTAGCGGCGTCGGGGCCAATCGCATTGCGCGCGGGCTGGCGCTCACTCCATGATAGGCTGAATGACAGGCTGAGCCTGTCGCGCCGAACGGCGCAGAGGACCGAGAACGACGGTGACGCAAAAGCCGCACCCTCATCCTCCCGGCCTCTCCATGCTGGAGAAGCGCCGCATCGAGGCGGAGATGCTGGGCCATGTCTACGCCGTCCTCAAGGACCGGATCGGCGTCGAGGCCGCGCAGAAGGCGATCGGCGAAGCCGTGCGGCGCTCCTCGATCGAACAGGCGCAGCGCTTCGCGCAAGCCGAGCCCGACGGCACGTCTCCCAGAGCTTCGCCGAGGCGACGAAGCTCTGGGAGACGGACGACGCGCTGCGCATCGACGTGAAGGAACGCACCGAGAAGTCGTATGTCTTCGATGTCGTGCGCTGCCGCTATTCGGAGATGTATGTCGAGATGGGCCTGGGCGAGATCGGCCACCTGCTCTCCTGCCAGCGCGACGGAACCTTCTGCCAGGGCTACGACCCCCGCCTGAAATTGACCCGCACGCAGACGATCATGCAGGGCGCCTCGCATTGCGACTTCCGCTACGACTTCCTGACGGACGAGGAGCGGGAAGCCGGGCGCGGCTAGAGCCTCGCGCCTTGCGTCCTCACAGCAGCGTCGCGCCGAAATTGCGCGCTGGGTCGAGCTCGGCCTCGAGCCGCCCGGTCGGCTCGGCGCAGGAGCCGGCCTTGCGGCGCATGAAGCGGCCCGACCCCGGCGCGGCCCGCAGCGCCTCGCCTTCGACGATCACGTCGCCGCGCCTGATCACCGTTTCGGGCCAGCCTGTCACGGTCATGCCCGCATAGGGCGTGTAGCGCGTCTTGTCGCGCACGAGCGCGTCTTCGAGCGTGACCTGGCGCTTGGGGTCCCACAGCACGAGATCGGCGTCGAGCCCCGGCGCGATGTCGCCCTTGTTCGGCAGGTTGTAGAGCCGCGCCGGCCCGCTCGCCGTCACCGCGACGAATTTCGACAGGCCGAACCGTCCCTTCGAGACCATCGCGTCGAAGAGAAGCGGCATGCGGAATTGCAGGCCCGGCACGCCGTTGGCGATCTGCCTGAAATCCGGGTTCGGCCCTGCCATAAGCTTGCCCGTCTCGTCGAAGGCGTAGGGCGCGTGGTCGGAGGATACGGTCTGGAAATCGCCGAGCTCGAGCGCCCGCCACAGCGCCTCCTGATCCTTCGGCTCGCGAGCGGGGGGCGAGAACATCCACTTCGCCCCCTCGATCCCGGGCCTGTCGAGGATCTCCTTGGTGAAGAACAGGTATTGTGGGCAGGTCTCGGCGAAGATCTTCAACCCCTCTCCGCGCGCGCGGCGGATAATGGCCGCGCCCTCTTTCGTCGAGACGTGGAAGATCGTCACCGGCTGGTCGAGGAGCGCGGACATGCGCACGATGCGCTCGAAGGCCTCGGTCTCGCTGACGCGCGGATGGGCTATGGAATGGTATTTCGGATCAACGTAGCCGCGCTCGACGAGGCGCTTGGCCATCCAGGCGATCATGCCGTGGTTCTCGGCGTGGACGCAGACCATCGCCCCCTTCTCGCGCGCCACCGCCATGAGATCGAGGAGCTGTTCGTCGCGCAGGCGCACCTTGTCATAGGTCATGAAAGCCTTGATCGAGGCGTGTCCGGCGTCGATCAGAGCGGGCAGATGCTCCTTCAGGGTTTTCTCGGTTGGATCGGCGACAATCAGGTGGAAGGCGTAATCGATCACCGAACCTTCAGCCGCGAGCGCCGAATAATCCGCGACGACCTGCGCGAGATCCATGCCCTGATGCTGGGCCGCGAAGGCGACGACGCTGGTGGTTCCGCCGCAGGCGGCCGACACGGTCGCGCTCTCCCAGGTGTCGGCGTTGAGGAGCCCGCCGCCTGACAGTTGCGCGATATGGGCATGGGCGTCGATGCCGCCCGGCGTCAGCACCTTGCCCGTCGCGTCGATCTCGCGCGCGCCTTGCGCAAGCCCGTGACCGATCGCGGCGATGCGCTCGCCCGACACGCCGACATCGCCCTCGAAACAGGCTGTCGAGGTCGCGACGAGAGCGTTGCGGATGACGATATCGTAGGCGGGCGCGGCCATGGTCGGGGTCCTTGTTCGCATCGGGTTGTGGCTTTCGTCCATCTGGACATTCATCAGAGCCGTGTTTCAATTGGCGTCGAAGCACATCCCGCAAGCTCCGGCGCGCAGGCGCAGCCGCCCTCTCGGGAGCCGGCGGGTTTCCGGGTTGGAGCGCGGCGGCGCCCGCGCGGTCTCCCCCTCCGGACCGCGCCGCAGGCGACGCCGCGCTCCACGCCTCTTTCGCAGTCGCTCGGCCACGATCATCCTCCCGCCCGATTTTTCCCGACTGATGTCGGGAAGGCGCGCGCAAGGGACGCAATCGCAACCAGTCTGCGGAGGTAGATATGCCCGAAAGCCTGATGATCCCCAAGGATTGCATCGTCGTCGTCGGCGACGGGCGCAAGGCGCTCGTCCTGCGCAATCACGGCAACCCGCTGGCCTGCGACCTGCGGGTGGAGGAGGTCTTCTCCACCGCCGCCGATCCGTCGACGACGGAACAGGGCGCCGAAGGCGGCGCGCGCGCCGTGAAGATCGACGGACGTCGCTCTGGGGGCGGGCAGACGGATTGGCGCGAATTGTCGGAGCAGTCCTTCGCGAAAGACGTGGCGCGCGCCGTCGAGGGGCTCGTCGAAGAGCGCGGCGCGCCCGCCCTCGTCGTCGTGGCGCCTCCGAAGACGCTGGCGGAATTGCGTCGGGACCTGGCGCCGAAGGTCCGCCAGATCGTTCTCGCCGAAGTCGCCAAGGATCTCACCGGCCATCCGGTAGCGGAGATCCAGCGGTTGCTCGTCGATTGAGCCTCCGTATCAGTGTCGCAGCGGCCTCGGGGCCCCGTCCGCGCCGAGGACGGGCGCTTCGGATGCGGGAGACGGATCGAGCGCGAGGCGGGCGGCCGCGATACGCGCATCCGATCGTTCGACCTGTGATTGCAGTCCCGCGATTCGGGCCTCAGACACTTCGAGACGGGCCTGAAGCATGAAGGCGCGCATCTGCGCCTCGCGCAGTCGCTCGTCTTCGCGGCGGCGACGCTCCTGTTCGTCGCGCAACGCCGTTTCCGCGACGGCGAGCCGCTGGCGAGCCGTCGCGAGTTCGGCCACGCTGTCGCGCGTCTCGCGCTGGAGCCGGGCGGCGCGCTCCGCCGATGAATTCAGCGCGGCCTCGACGCGCGCCAGCCGCTCCTGCGCGTCGCGAGACTGATTCTGCGCCGCCTCTAGTCGTTCCGCGGCGTCCCGCGCTGCGCTCTCGGCGGCGGCGATGCGTTGCTGCATTTCCGCGTAGGCGGCTCCCGCGCGCGAATCCGTTTCGCGACGGTGTCTTTCGGCCTGCGTCGCGCGCCGCTCGGCTTCAAGGACGCGCGCTTCCGCATCCTCGGCGCGCTTCTCCGCCGCTTCACGAGCAGCCTCCGCGGAAACGGCGCGAGCGCGACCCTCGTCGGCCTCTGCCCGGGCCCGCCGAGCATCGTCCCCGGCGCGCGCCGAATAGGCGTCGGCCCGGGCGACGAGATCGCACATGTCGGAGAGCCTCGCTTCGGCTCGAGCTGCGCGCTGCAAAGCCTCCTCCAGACGTTCGGAGGCCGGCTCGACGGCCGGTTCGGAAGCGTCGAGGCGTGATTCGCGATGATGCAAGCGTTGCGCGATATCGTCCAAGCGGCGCGCGTGATGCGCCTGAAGCCCCGGCCGCAGGCGAAACGCCGCGATCCGGTCGTCATCGGCGGAATAAGCGGGGCTCGGCTGCATCATCGTTGTGTCCCGTATCGGCTTTCCGGCGATTCGCGTGGCGCCCAAACGGCTGGCGGGACCGGTGCTACGATCCTGCGGATTTATGGTTAACGTTTGATTAAGACGGTGACCCAGAGTTGCCCTTGGGAGGCTGTGTCCGGAGGATCATTTCAGGGCCGCCGCGATCGCCGTAACCGCCTCGTCCGCCTTCGCTCCGTCGGGGCCTCCAGCCTGGGCCATATCGCGCCGGCCGCCGCCGCCCTTGCCGCCGAGTTTCTCGGATCCGATACGCACCAGCGCCACCGAATCGAAGCGCTCGGTCAGATCGGGAGTGACGCCGACGACGATCCCGGCCTTGCCGTCCTCCGACACGCCGACGATGGCGGCGACGCCGGAGCCGATGCGGCGCTTGGCTTCGTCGGCGAGGCTCTTGAGATCCTTCATCTCGACGCCGGTGACGACGCGGCCGAGGTACTTCACGCCGGCGACCTCGCGGATCTCGTCTCCGCCGCCGCCCGAACCGCCCATGGCGAGTTTCTTGCGGGCGTCCGCGAGCTCCCGCTCCAGCTTGCGGCGCTCCTCGATGAGGGCTGCGAGCCGGGTCGGCGCATCATCCACGCTCGTCTTGAGCAGGCCCGCGATCTCGCGCAGGCGACGGCTCTCGCGGGTGAGATGGTCGCGCGCGGCGTCGCCCGTCAGCGCCTCGATGCGGCGCACGCCGGCCGAGACCGCGCCCTCGGCGACGACGCTGATCAGGCCGATATCGCCGGTGCGGCCGACATGCGTGCCGCCGCAGAGTTCTATGGAGAAGGGCTTGCCCGCATTCGCGCCCGAGAACTCGGCCTCGGGATAGGTTCCCATGGAGACGACGCGGACCTCGTCGCCGTATTTCTCGCCGAACAGCGCGCGGGCGCCCGATTCGATCGCCTCGTCGACCGCCATCAGCTTGGTGACGACGGGCGCGTTCTGGAGCACGAGCGCGTTGGCGAGGCGCTCGACGCCCGCCAGTTCCTCGTCGGCGACGGGCTTGGGATGACTGATGTCGAAGCGCAGGCGCTCGGGAGAGACGAGCGAGCCCTTCTGCGCGACGTGATCGCCGAGCACGTTGCGAAGCGCTTCGTGCAGCAGATGCGTCGCGGAATGGTTGGCGCGGATCGCCGAGCGCCGCGCGTGGTCGACTTCGAGCTCCACCGGTTGGCCGGCGCGCAACGTCCCCTTCTCGATCGTGACATGGTGGACGAAGAGATCGCCGAGCTTCTTCTCGACATTGGTGACGCGCGCGGAGACACCGCCGCCTGCGAGGACGCCGGTGTCGCCGACCTGGCCGCCGCTCTCGCCGTAGAACGGCGTCTGATTGAGGACGGCGAGGCCGGTCTCGCCGGCGTTCAGCGCGTCCACTTCCTCGCCCTCGCGCAGGAGGGCATGCACGACGCCCTCCGCCTTCTCGGCGTCGTAGCCGAGGAAGTCGGTCGCGCCGACGCGCTCGCGCACGCCGTACCACACGGTCTCGGTGGCGGATTCGCCCGAGCCCGCCCAGGCCGCGCGGGCCTTCTCGCGCTGGCGCTCCATGGCCGCGTTAAACCCTTCCAGATCGACGTCGACGCCACGACTTCTGAGCGCGTCCTGCGTCAGGTCGAGGGGGAAGCCGAACGTGTCGTAAAGCGCGAAGGCCGTCTCGCCGGAGAGCTTGTCGCCGGAATCGAGACCCTGCGTCTCCTCGTCGAGGATCGCGAGGCCGCGCTCCAGCGTCTTGCGGAAACGTCGCTCCTCGAGCATCAGCGTCTCGGCGATCAGCGGCTCGGCGCGCACGAGTTCGGGATAGGCCTGCCCCATCTCGCGCACGAGCGCGGGCACGAGCCGGTGCATCAGCGGATCGCGGGCGCCCAGCAGCTGCGCGTGGCGCATGGCGCGGCGCATGATGCGGCGAAGCACGTATCCGCGCCCCTCGGGCGAGGGGAGCACGCCGTCGGCGACCAGGAACGAGCAGGCGCGCAGATGGTCGGCGATGACCCGGTGCGAGGCTTTCAGAGGCCCGTCCGCGTCGATATCGGTGAAGTTCTCGACCTGTCCGATCAGGGCGCGCATGAGGTCGGTGGCGTAGTTGTCGTGGGTGCCCTGGAGCACCGCCGAGATGCGCTCCAGCCCCATCCCCGTGTCGATCGAGGGCCTGGGCAGGGCAAGCTGCTGCCCGCCCTCGAGCTGCTCGAACTGCATGAAGACGAGGTTCCAGATCTCGATGAAGCGGTCGCCGTCCTCGTCGGGGGAGCCCGGAGGGCCGCCCGGGATGTGGTCGCCGTGATCGTAGAAAATCTCGGAACATGGGCCGCAGGGCCCCGTGTCGCCCATGCGCCAGAAATTGTCGTCGGTGGCGATGCGGATGATCTTCGAATCCGGGAGGCCCGCGACCTTGCGCCAGAGCGCGGCCGCGTCCTCATCGTCGGCGTAGACGGTGACGAGGAGCTTGTCCTTCGGCAGCCCGAATTCCTTCGTGATGAGATTCCAGGCGAGTTCGATGGCGAGCGGCTTGAAATAGTCGCCGAAGGAGAAATTGCCCAGCATCTCGAAGAAGGTGTGATGCCGCGCGGTGTAGCCGACATTGTCGAGATCGTTGTGCTTGCCGCCGGCGCGCACGCATTTCTGCGAAGTGACCGCGCGGGAATAGGGCCGCTGCTCGACGCCCGTGAAGACGTTCTTGAACTGCACCATGCCGGCGTTGGTGAACATCAGCGTCGGATCGTTGCGCGGAACGAGCGGGCTCGACGCCACGATCTCGTGCCCGTTCTTCGCGAAGTAGTTCAGAAAAGCCGACCGGATTTCGTTCACGCCGCTCATGGACGATGGCTCTTTCGTTGGCGGCGCGCGTCCGCGCCGCGTGACTGTCGCGCGCGGTTTTAGAGGGCGGATAAGGACTTGTCGAGAACTTGTCTTTCGGGGCCGCAACGCCGACAGCCCCGGGATCCGGGTCCGTCGTGATCGGGTTCCCGCATGGTCATGTCGCACAAGATACTCTCTTCGATTGCATCGAATTAACCTCATATTGATGCGGAACGCGCATAGTTCGCCAAAATCAGGCATCCGGCGCGAGACGATGGACGCCGCGAGGAAACAGGCGATGGCCACGACGCGAGACGAGACGCGAGACGAGACGACGGCCCCCCATTCTCTGCGGAACGACGCTGCGGACGAGTCCGAACGGCGGCGTATCGCCGCGCTTGGCGCCCTGGCGATCCTCGATACGCCGCCCTCGCCCGGCTTCGACCGCATCTGCGCCATGGCGCGCGACCTCTTCGACGCGCAATGGGCGGCGATCGCCTTCGTCGACGAGCGCCGACTCTGGTTCAAGGCGCGCATCGGAGTGCCGTTTCCGGAAATGGCGCGCGAGGGCACGTTCTGCGAGACGTTGATGGGCGCCGATGGCGTCGTCGTCGTTCCGGACGCGGCCGCCGATCCCCGCTTCGCGAATCTGGTGACGGTGCACGGAGAGCACGGCATTCGCGCATGCGCCGGCGCGCCGCTCGTTCTCGATTCCGGCGATTGCGTCGGCGCGCTCTGCGTCATGGACACGCGCCCGCGCAATTTCGACGATTGCGACCGCGCGCTTCTTGCGGAACTCGCCAAGGTCGCGGTCTCGGAGATCGCGCTGCACCAAGCGAACCATGCCGTCCAGGACACGCAATCCGCTCTGGTTTCGGCCGAGCAGAGGTATCGCGCGCTCGCAGAGGCGAACGCCGCGCTCGTCTGGCGGGCCGACGCTCATGGCCGGCTCGTCGATATCTCGCTGATGGGGCCGTTCTCCGGTATGTCGCGAGAGGATTTCCTCGGCCTCGGCTGGCTGGCGCTTCTCCATCCCGACGAGCGCACGCTGCTGACGCGCCAGGCGTTGCGCGCGGGCGTCAGGGGCGCGACCTATGAAGGGGCGCATCGCTTGGTCTGCGCCGATGGCGGATATCGCTGGACCCGGATCCGCGTCGTGCCGCTGCGCGATGCTTCGGGCGAAGTCTGCGAATGGGTCGGAACCGGCGTCGATGAACACGACCGCCACGTCGCCGAGGCGAATCTGCGCCGCTCCGAGGCGCGGCTTCGTCTTGCGCTGAATGCGGCGCGGATGGTCGCCTGGGAATACGATCCCGAGGCGCTGACCACCCAGAGATCCGACAATTCGCGCGACATCATCGGCGTCGAGGCCGACGATCTGAACGGCTACCTCCTCAACATCCACCCCGAAGACCGCCGTCTGTTCCACGAGGCCTATCGCCGCGGCGGCCCGATGCGGGTGGCCGAACTGCGCTACATGCACCCGAACGGGCAGATGATGTGGCTGTCCTCCCGCGGCCAGGAATTCGTCGAGGAGGACGGCGAACGGCGCATCATCGGTGTGACCTACGACATCACCGACCGCAAGATCAGCGAAGAGCGGGCCTGGCGCGCGGCCAATCACGACGGCCTGACGGGCCTGCCGAACCGCGCCTTTTTCCAGAGCAACGTCGAAACGCTGCTACGCATCCGCGACGGCGGCTGCAAGGCCCTGATCCTCGTCGACATTGATGAGTTCAAGGCGGTCAACGAGGCCATCGGCCACGACGCCGGCGACGCGCTCTTGCGCGAGACGGCCGAACGGCTGCGCGCCGCGCTTTGCGACAACGCCGTGATCGCGCGGCTCGGCAGCGACGAATTCGGAATCTTCCTGACCGACTGCGCCGACGCGGAAGAGGCCACGCGCACCGCAGAAAGACTGATCGCGGAGATCGGACGCGAGATCTACCGCGCGGACCACATCATCGCCTGCCGGGCGAGCGGCGGGATCGCCCTGCATCCGCAGCACGGCGAGACGGCGGCCGAGTTGATGAAGGACGCCGAGACGGCGCTCTACGCCGCAAAGAGCCAGGATCGCAATCGCGCGCTGCTCTATGATCCCGGCATGCGCGAATTGATCGCGGTGCGCGCCCAGATCACGGCGGAGATGCGCGCTGCGCTCGAGAACGGCCAGATCATCCCGTTCTACCAGCCGCGAGTCGATCTGCGCACCGGCGCCATCATCGGCTTCGAGGCGCTGGCGCGCTGGCGCCACCCCACGCGCGGGATACTCACGCCGGGCGTCTTCGCCACGGCCTTCGATACGCCCGAACTCGCGCTCGGCATCGGGCGGAAGATGGCGCGGGACGTGCTGGCGGACATCCGGGCTTGGCTTGACGAGGGTCTCGATCCCGGATCCGTCGCAGTCAACCTGTCGCCGGCCGATTTCGGCGAGGGTGGACTATCGGGACGCCTCCTCGGACTTTTGCGGGAGGCGGGCGTGCCGCCCAAGAACTTCACCGTGGAGGTGACCGAGAGCGTCTTCCTCGGCAAGGGCGGCGGCGCTGTGGCGAGCGCCCTTCAGGCGCTGAACGCCGGCGGCGTGCGCATCGCGCTCGACGATTTCGGGACGGGCTTCGCCTCGCTGACCCACCTCAAGCAATACCCGGTCGACGAGATCAAGATCGATCGATCGTTCGTCATGGACGCGCCGACCGACCCCGACGACGCCGCCATCGTCACCGCCGTGATCGGTCTCGGCCGGGCGCTCGATCTGGGCGTGGTCGCAGAGGGCGTCGAGACGTCCGAGCAGGCCCAGTTCCTGCGCGATCACGGCTGCGTCGAGGCGCAGGGCTTCCTGTTCGGCAAGCCGATGGTGGGCTCGCGCGCGACCACCCTGCTGCGGGCCCAGGCGCAGGCGCGGGCGGAGCGGGAGGCGCCGCTCGCCCTGCGCGCCTGAGGCGGTCCAGGGCGGCTTTCAGTCGGCGCCGGATCAGGCTACGCAGGCGGCGTCCGAGCGTGGCGGATCCTCGATCATCACGAGGTCGCGACCGCGCGTCTTGGCGCGGTAGAGAGCGTCGTCGGCGCGTTTGAGCGCGACCGCGACGGCCTCGCCCCGACGCAGCGCCGAGACGCCGACGCTCGCGGTGAGCCGCACCTCCTCGCCGCGCACCGGGATCCGGATGCCGGCGATCGCGGCCCGAAGGGTCTCGGCGACGTTCGCGGCCGTGGCGCATCCACGGCCCGGCAGCGCCAGCACGAACTCCTCCCCGCCGAAACGGGCGGCGAAACCGCCGCAGGTGACGGCCTGCCGCGAAAAGATCGCGCCGGCGCGACGGATCGCCTCGTCTCCGACGGCGTGGCCGTGGGCGTCGTTGAGCTGTTTGAACCTGTCCAGATCGGCGAGGACGACGCCGAGCTCATCGTGATCCTCGCCCGCGCTCCAGTTTTCGACGCCCGAAAAGAAAGCGCGCCGGTTCAGCAAGCCGCTCAGGAGGTCCGTACGCGCCTGGCGCACCAGCTCGGCCTGCATGCGCGTCAAACGCTCGGCGGCGCGCAGGCGCGCGTGCAGCTCCTCGGGCACTGGCGGCTTTGATATGAAGTCGTCGGCGCCGGCGTCCAGCGCCTCGGCAAGGTTGCGCGTATTGGCCAGACTCGACATGGCGATGACGTGCAGCGGCCTCCCCGAACCGGCGATAAGGCGCAGCGCCCAGCACAATTCGAAGCCGTCGATCGGCCAGGTCTCAAGTCCCGTGATGACTGCGGCGATCTCTGCGTCGCGGCGCACGGCGTCGAGCGCCTCGCGCGAATCGGCGAAGGCGAGCGCGCGATGCCCCCGCCCCTCCAGCATGGCGGAGACGGCTTTGGCCACGACGCGACTGGAGTCGACCACGACGACCTTCAAGTTATTGCCCGCCTTGATTCCATGCTGCCTTGGATTGTGACCACAACCGCTTAATGGCGCGCTAACGCAGACGCAGCGGCGAAAATTTCCGCAGCGATATGTACCCGGCTCACTACCTGACAACATAAAGACATGTTTATATCTGAATTGCTCTTCGCCGCGCACTCTGCTAGTTAGCGGCCCAACGCCATCGAGCAAAAGGAATGCGCATGTCGACCGATTACATCGTCAAGGATATCAGCCTCGCCGGTTGGGGCCGCAAGGAAATCGATATCGCCGAGAGCGAGATGCCGGGCCTGATGGCCCTGCGCGAGGAATACGGCGCGAGCCAGCCCCTCAAGGGCGCGCGCATCGCGGGCTCCCTGCACATGACGATCCAGACGGCCGTGCTGATCGAGACGCTCAAGGCTCTCGGCGCCGATATCCGCTGGGTGTCGTGCAACATCTACTCGACCCAGGATCACGCCGCCGCCGCCATCGCCGCCGCCGGCATCCCCGTCTTCGCCTACAAGGGCGAGACGCTGGAGGAGTACTGGGACTACACCGCCAAGCTGTTCGACTGGCACGGGGCGAAAAACGGAGAAATCCGAACGCCGAACCTGATCCTCGACGACGGCGGCGACGCCACGATGCTCGTGCATCTGGGCCTGCGCGCCGAGCAGGGCGACGTCGCCTTCCTCGACAAGCCGGGCTCGGAGGAGGAAGAGGTTCTCTTCGCGCTGATCCGCCGCCTCGTCGCCGAGAAGCCCAAGGGCTGGTTCGCGCAGATCGCCGGCGCGATCAAGGGCGTCTCCGAGGAGACGACCACGGGCGTCCATCGCCTCTACATCATGGCCAAGGAGGGCAAGCTGCTCTTCCCGGCCATCAACGTGAACGATTCCGTCACCAAGTCGAAGTTCGACAACCTCTACGGCTGCCGTGAATCGCTCGTCGACGGCATCCGCCGCGGCACCGACGTGATGATGGCCGGCAAGGTCGCCATGATCGCGGGCTACGGCGATGTCGGCAAGGGTTCGGCGGCGTCCATGCGCCAGGCCGGCTGCCGCGTCCTCGTCTCGGAAGTCGATCCGATCTGCGCGCTGCAGGCGGCGATGGAGGGCTACGAGGTCACGACGATGGAGGACGCGGTGACCCGCGCCGACATCTTCGTCACCGCGACCGGCAACAAGGACGTCATCACCGCCGACCACATGCGGGCGATGAAGGACCGGGCGATCGTGTGCAATATCGGCCACTTCGACAACGAGATCCAGGTCGCCGCGCTCAAGAACTACAAGTGGCATAACGTCAAGCCGCAGGTCGATGAGATCGAGTTCCCCGACGGCAAGCGCATCATCCTGCTCTCGGAAGGCCGTCTCGTGAATCTCGGCAACGCGATGGGCCATCCCTCCTTCGTGATGTCGGCCTCGTTCACCAACCAGGTGCTCGCGCAGATCGAGCTCTGGAACAACGAAGGCAAATACGAGCGTCAGGTCTACACCCTGCCCAAGCATCTCGACGAGAAGGTCGCCGCGCTCCACCTCGCCAAGGTCGGCGCCAAGCTGTCGAAGCTGACGGACGAGCAGGCCGCCTATATCGGCGTCACGCATAAGGGTCCGTTCAAGCCGGACCATTATCGCTACTGAGCGCCCGTCCGACGGCGTGACCAGACGCAGAAACACGACGCCTCGCAGGCCCTCCCGGCTTGCGGGGCGTTTTCGTTTGCGACGACCTCCGACGGTGAAATCGGCCGCGCTCATTCGGATTTCGGGCGACGACTTTCCATGATCCGCGAAAGCTCTTCCCGCCCGGACGCCTCGAGGCCCTCGACGACGCCGGCGTAATCGCGGGCCTCGCGGTTCTGGCTCAGTTTGGATTTGGCGAGTATGCGCGTCGGCTCGATGCGGAAGGCGACGATGTTGCGCAGCATCTCGTCCACGTAATCCGGCGGCGCGTCGGCCATCCGCCAACCGCTCTTTCCGTTCAGCCGTCTTTCGTGAATGCGCGTGAGCTGCGCCACGGCGACGCGTTTCGCGTGGTCGTCGTGCTGGAAGGCGATCACGCCATAGACGTGGACGACCTGGTAATTCCAGGTCGGGACATGGCGGTGATGCTCGGCCTTCGAAGGATAGAAGTTCGGAGAGACATAGGCGTCCTCGCCACGGAAGACGGCGAGCGCGTCCCGCCCGTCGCCGATCAGCCGATGCATGTCGTTGGCGAGAGCCGCATGACCGATGAGCGCGCCGTCGGGCGCCATGAACAGCGGGATATGATTGGCGATCAGACCGTCGGCGGTCTGCGCGACGATGCAGGCGAGCGGAGCCGCCTCGATCACGGCGGCGATCGCCTCCCGCGAGGTCTCCTCGAAATGCGGCGGGACATACATGCCGACGCTCCTATGACGCGCCTCGCGAACGGCGCGGCGCTATTCCTCCGGACGGCGGCGGCCGAAATCGGGCTCGGCCGTCTCCTGCCCTTCCGAGATGATGCCGCGGCGGATGGTCCGGGTGCGCGAGAACAGGTCGAACAGGGCGTCGCCGTCATCCCAGCGGATGGCGCGGGTGAGCGCGGCGAGATCCTCGTTGAACCGCGAGATCATCTCCAGCACGGCTTCCTTGTTGGTGAGGAAGATGTCGCGCCACATGGTCGGGTCGGAGGCGGCGATGCGGGTGAAGTCGCGAAAACCGCCGGCGGAGAACTTGATCACCTCCAATTCGGTGACGCGCTCCATATCGGCCGCCGTGCCCACGATGTTGTAGGCGATGAGATGCGGGACGTGGCTCGTGATGGCGAGGACGAGATCGTGGTGAGGGGCCGACATGATCTCGATACGCGAGCCCATCGCCTCCCAGAAGGCGCGCACCTGCTCGACGGCGCCCGCATCGACACCATAGGCCGGCGTGAGGATGCACCAGCGGTTGAGGAACAGGGTCGCGAAACCCGCGTCCGGGCCCGAACGCTCGGTGCCGGCCACCGGATGCGCCGGCACGAAATGCGTGTGCGCCGGCAGGTGCGGCTCCATGGCGGCGACGACGGCGCCCTTGACCGAGCCGACATCCGAGACGATCGCTCCGTGGGCAAGGCTTCCCGCGATCTGCTTGGCGAGCGGCCCGCAGGCGCCGACAGGAACGCACAAGATCACGAAGTCGCAATCGCGCACGCCCTCGGCCGCATCCTTGAAGAACGCGTCGGCGAGGCCGAGCTCGGCGCTGCGCGCCAGCGTCTCCTCGTCGCGGTCGATGGCGACGACGGTTCCCGCGAGATTGAGATGGCGCGCCGCGCGCGCGATCGACGAGCCGATGAGACCCATGCCGATCAGCGCGAGACGCGAAAAGAGCGGCTCGCCGCGCGGTTCGCCCAAAGTATCAGGCATGGTTTTCGCCCCCGCCGTTCATGAAGGCCGCGAGCGCGGCGAGGACGAGACGGTTCGCCTCCTCCGTCCCGATGGTCATGCGCAGGGCGTTGGGCAGGCCGTAGCCGTCTACGCGGCGCAGGATCAGGCCGCGCTGCGTGAGATAGGCGTCCGCCTCGCGCGCCGTGCGGCCCGGCTCGAGCGGGAAATGCACGAGCAGGAAATTGCCGACGCTGGGCGTCACGGACAGGCCGATTTCGCCGAGTTCGCGCGTCATGATCTCGAGCCAGGCGTCGTTGTGCGCGACCGCCTCCGCGACATGCCCCTCGTCCCCGATCGCGGCGATTCCGGCTGCGAGCGCCGCAGCGTTCACATTGAACGGCGGACGGACGCGGTTCACGGCGTCCACGACCTGCGCCGGCCCCACCATCCAGCCGATGCGAAGCGCGGCCAGCCCGTGAATCTTCGAAAAGGTCCGCGTCATCACGACGTTGTCGCTCGTCATGGCGAGTTCGAGACCGGCCGAATAATCGTTGCGCCGCACATATTCGGCGTAGGCCGCGTCGAGCACGAGCAGGACATGGCCCGGCAGGCCGGCGTGCAGGCGCTTCACCTCCTCGAAGGGCAGATAGGTGCCCGTCGGATTGTTGGGGTTGGCGAGGAAGACGATCTTCGTGCGCGGCGTCACGGCGGCGAGGATGGCGTCGACATCGGCCACAAGGTTCTTCTCCGCCGCGACCACGGGCGTCCCGCCGGCGGCGAGGATGGCGATGCGGTAGACGAGGAAACCGTGCTGGCAGAACACGCCCTCGTCGCCCGGCCCCACATAGGCCGAGGTGAGCAGCGAGAGCAGCTCGTCCGAGCCGTTGCCGCAGACGATGCGCGCGGGATCGAGGCCGAACTTGCGCGCGATGGCGTCGCGCAGGGCCGAGGCCGAACCGTCGGGATAGAGTTCGAGCTTCGCCAACGCCGCCTGCGCCGCCTCGCGGGCGCGCGGCGAGGGACCGAGCGGATTCTCGTTGGAGGAGAGTTTGTGGACCTTGACTCCCGCGGGCGCGGCGCTCTTGCCGGGCACATAGGCCTCGATGGACATCAGGCCCTTGCGGGGAGACGGACGGGCGGTCATGATCGCGGTCTTTCGGCTGGACGACTTGTCGACGGGCCCGGCGCCGCGCGAGCGTCGCGCGCCGGCGGCTCTTCCTAGCGCAGCCGGCGGCGGATTTCACGCGGAAAGGTGAAGCTGCGGCGTCATCATTCCGTCATCGATACGGTGGCAAAACATCCGCGTCGTCGGCTGAAAATTCGAGGGGCGCGATGAAACATCCCGGTTCCAAGAGCGTCGGCTGGGCGCTCCTCCAGGCGACGCGCCTGCATCGCGCGCGCATGGGCGAGAAGCTCGTGGGGCTCGGGCTCTTCGCCGGGCAGGAGCAGGTGCTCCAGGCGCTGGCGGCGCATGGCTCCCTCACCATGGGCGAACTCGCGACCATTCTTCGCGTGCGCCCGCCCACAGCCTCCAAGACCATCTCCCGCCTCACGGCCCTCGGCCTCGTCGAGCGCGCGGCGCGCGGCGCCGGGGCCGGCGCGGCCAAATCCGAGGACGCCCGCGTGGTGCGCGTCGGCCTCACTGCGCAGGGGCGCGCCCGGGCGGAGGGCATCGACCAGTTGTGGGACGATGTCGAGGACGAGTTGCTCGCGGGCTTCGACGGCAAGGATCGCAAGCGGCTGCGCAAGTTCCTGCGAAAGGCCGCCAAGAACCTCGCGGAATTGTCCGGCGGCGACGCGCGCGGCTTCGAGCCTTCCGAAGACGATGGCGGAGACGAAGAGATGGACTCCGTCGAGCCGCCCGTCGAGATCGCAATCGTCGCCGGAGGGCCCGAGAAGCAGGGGGCCTGAACCCGCGCGAGACGCGATCCCGCCTTTGCGCGGCTTCGCTCGGACGCGCGAGCGCGGGAATGATAGCCTGCGCGCATGAGATCGCCCGAGACCGACGCCAACACCCCGTCCGCAACCGGCATCGACGCCGCCGACCCGGCCGAGCGTCGCCAGCGCCTCGTCGCCATCGGCCTGATGAACGTCGCCCTGTTCTGTTTCTGCTGCCTCGACGCCACCGCGAAATGGCTCGGCTCGCAGGGCGTCGACCCGATGATCATCGTCTTCGCGCGCTACGCGGTCGCGGTCGCGCTCGTCTCGCTGTTCGTCAATCACTGGACGACGCCCGGCGTGATGCGCACGAGCCGGCTCAGCCTCCAGGTTCTGCGCTCGCTCCTTCTCGTAGGCTCGTCGATGCTCACCTACACGGCCCTGCGCCACGTTCAGCTCGCGGAAATGTCGGCGATCATGTTCGCCACCCCGTTCATCGTCGCCCTGTTCGCCGGGCCGATACTCGGCGAGCGCGTCGGACGGCACCGCATGGCGGCGATATGCGTGGGCTTCCTCGGCGTGCTGATCGTCGTGCGCCCGGGCCTTGACGGCCTGCACCCGGCTTCCCTGCTGATCGTCGGGGCGGCCTTCTGCTATTCCTTTTACGGCATCCTGACGCGCATGCTCGCATCGACCGATTCCTCGCGCACGACGCTCGTCTATTCGGGCCTCGCGGGCGTTGTCGTCATGGCGCCGGTCATGCCCTTCATCTGGGCTGCGCCGGAATCGGCGGGCGTCTGGGCCATGATGGGCTTCGTCGGACTCGCCGGCGGCTTCGGTCACTGGCTTTTGATCCTCGCCCATGCCCGCGCGCCCGCGCCGGTCCTCGCGCCCTTCATGTACGGGCAGATTGTCTGGATGCTCGTCCTTGGCTACCTCATCTTCGGAGACCTGCCGGATTTCTGGACCTTTGCGGGCGCGGGCGTCGTCATCGCCTCGGGGCTTTATCTGATCTATCGGGAGCGCGTGCGTCACTTCTCGCCCATTGAAGGATCAATTCGACGCCACTAAGCGTTATTCGCTTTAGTGCGTGCATGTCGAAAGGAGCCACGGTGGACGCGATCGAGGACAATCACCATCTCGCGGACGGGGCGACGATCCTGGCCGGGCTCCGGCTTGCGAGCGTTGGCGTCTGGCGTTGGCGGCTGTCTGACGGCCGGCTCGAAAGAACGAACAATATCGAGGCCGCGGCGAAGGCGCCGCCCGAGGCCTTTTCCGGAGCGCTTGCGAGCCTTGGGCGCGACGTGCATCCCGACGACGCGGCGCGGGTTCAGGCGGCGATCGAGCGCACTCTGGCGACCGGCGATCCCTATCGCGTCGTCTATCGGGCCGCCCCGCGCGAAGGGCGCGACACCGTCTGGCTCGAAGCCTGCGGCGGGCTGATCCACGATCCGCGCGACGGCGTCGTGCTCACGGGCGTGCGTCAGGACGTGACCGAAAGGGTGCGCGGCGAGCAGGAACTGGCGAGCCGCCTGCGCCAGCAGAAGGCCATCGAGCGTCTGGGATCGTTCGCCCTCAAGGAGGCGCGTTTCCAGACCATCCTCGAACGCGCCGTCGAGACCGCGGCCGACGTCCTCGGCGCGCCGCTGACGAAAATCCTGCAATTCGCCGATTCCGCGGATCACCTTGTGCTGAAGGCCGGCACGGGATGGCGGGCCGGCCTCGTCGGCGTCGCCGCCGTGGGGGTCGACGCCCAGTCGCAGGCTGGCTACACGCTGACCAGCCCGACGCCAGTGATCGTGCGCGACCTTCTCGCCGAGACGCGTTTCTCCGGCCCTCAACTCCTGCACGACCACGGCGTGCGCAGCGGCATGAGCGTCGTGATCCCCGGTCCTGGCCCCGGCCCGCGTCCCTTCGGCGTGATCGGCGTTCATGACACGGTCCTGCGCGATTTCACCGAGGCCGACGCCGAGTTCCTGGTGTCGATGGTCAACATCGTCGCCAACGCGGCCCGCCAGCAGGCGGCCCACGAGCAGCGGCATCTGCTCCTGCGCGAAATGGCGCATCGGGCGGGCAACATGCTCCAGCTCGTCAGCACCATCGCCAACCAGACTTTCGCCGCGGGCGCGGATATGGGGGTGGCGCGGCACTCTTTCAGCGCGCGGCTCGGTTCGCTGGCGCGCGCCAATTATCTCGTCGCGCAGGGCGGCTGGACCTCGACGCGGGTCGTGACCATGCTCTCCGAGACGCTCGAGCCCTTCCACGGCCGCATCGATTTCAAGGGGCGCGATATCCTGCTCCCGCCGGATCTCTGCTTCGACCTCGGCCTGATCGTCCACGAGCTGGCCACCAACTCGGTGAAATACGGCGCGCTCTCCGAAGAGGACGGGCGTATCTCCGTCGTCTGGAAGCTGCGGCGCGCCGGCAAGAGCGCGGAAGAGGGCGATGACGAGGGCGACGGCGAGGGGGATGACGAGGGGGATTGCTTCAGCCTGGTCTGGGAGGACCTGTCGCCGAACGCCGGCACATCCTCACACAGCAGCGGATTCGGTTCGCGGCTCCTGCGGGCGCTGATCGAACGCAAGTGGGACGGCAAGATCACGACGAGTCACGCCAACGGGTACCGCTTCGAGATGGAGATGCGCGTTCCGCAGGAGTAGCGCGCGCTGAAAAGGGCGGCGCCCGCGAAAGAAGGGAGCAATTTTCAAACGGAGACAAATGGCGCTGTCGTTGACGCCCTTTCGGGATGCCTGCGCTCACATGCGCTGCAATTCACCGCCCCGTATCGGTTGGAGCAGCAAGCCGCCAAGCGTGATGACAAGCGCTGAGAAACCGATGACGACGTTGCCGAGAAAACGCACGGCGTCACCCATATCGAAATCGGGCCGACTATGTCGCAGCGCGTCCTTGAGGCCCTTCATGCGGCCCTCGACCTCGTCGAGCCAGCGTAGCCGCTCCTGCGAGAGAAAATCGCCGCATTGATTGCGGAGGAACGATATCTTCTCAAGCATCTCGTCGATCAACTCGCCGAGAGCGCGCTTTGTCGCTTCGGGTTGGCGAACAAGCGACCCGCCATTCACTGCGATCGGATGGGTGATGTCTGTGATCCGCTTGGCAAGGGCCTCGGCCTCCCGGAGCACGTTCCCGCAAACCGCGGCGCGCTGCGCGTAGCTGGGACCCTGCGCATTTGCGAGAAGGAACGGTTCTCGGCTCGAAGCGATCGGCCGCGACGCGCCGGCGCTGTGGAACATGCTAGCGGTCAAATGCATAGGAAAGACCGTTTACGATGTTTATGTTATATGTAATGTTTCTATATAATTTCTTTAAGTCTTGTCAATGCGCACAACGGCGAACATGGCTGGTGCGGGAGCAAAAAGGGCGCCGTCGCCGGCGCCCTTCCGTCGTGACGTTGCGGACCGATGGCCGCTCAGGCGGCCTTCTCAAGCGACTTTTCCCACTGGCCGAGCGAGGCGAGGCCGTTCATCTTGGCGCGGTGAGCGAAGGCCGCCTGCGCGGCGGACACGTTCTCCTTCTTGCCGCCCCAGGCCTTCTGCGGGGCGGCCTGCAGGGCGCGGCCATAGGAGAAGGTCATGCTCCAGGGGAAGCCGCCGATCCTGTTCATGGCGTCGAGATGGGCGGTTGCAAGCTCGTCGGACTGCCCGCCCGACAGATAGGCGATGCCCGGCACGGCGACGGGAACGCAGCGCTCCAGCACCATGACGGTGCGTTCGGCCACTTCCTCGACCGAGGCCTGCTTCGCGCTTTTCTTGCCCGGCACGATCATGTTGGGCTTGAGCACCGTGCCCTCGAGCACGACGCGCTGCTCGTAGAGCTCCTCGTAGACGGTCTTGAGCACCCATTCCGTCACGTCGGCGCAGCGCTGGATGTCGTGGTCGCCGTCCATGAGCACTTCCGGCTCGACGATCGGGACGATGTTGGCTTCCTGGCAAAGCGCGGCGTAGCGGGCGAGCGCGTGGGCGTTGGCCTTGACCGAGGTCCAGGTCGGCACGCCGTCGGCGATGTCGATCACCGCGCGCCACTTGGCGAAGCGGGCGCCGAGCCCGTAATACTCCTTGAGGCGTTCGCGCAGGCCGTCGAGGCCCTCAGTGATCGTCTCGCCGGGGCAGCCCGCCAACGGCTTGGCGCCGGCGTCGACTTTGATGCCCGGAATCGCGCCGGCCGCCTCGATGAGCTTCACGAGCGGCGTGCCGTCCTTCGCCTTCTGGCGAATCGTCTCGTCGAAGAGGATCACGCCCGAGATATGCTCGCGCATGGCGGTTTCGGTGCGAAACAGCATTTCGCGATAATCGCGGCGGTTCTCTTCGGTCGACTCGACCTTGATCGCGTCAAAACGCTTCTTGATCGTGGAGGAGCTTTCATCGGCGGCGAGGATGCCCTTGCCCGGGGCGACCATCGCGTTGGCCACTTCGACGAGCTGATCGAGATTCATGGAGCGTTTCCTTCTCTCATAGGCGTTCGGTTTCGGTGACGGGCCGCTTCGGGTCCGCCGGTTCGGGCCGGTCGCGCGCGGCGCGACCGGGGATCATGCGTCGGGCGGCTCGCCGTCGTCGGCGAGCGCGGTCGCGAGGCGTTTGGCGCGCGCGCCCTCGGCGGGCTGGTCGGCGTAGACATGCTCCCAGAAAAGCCAGTCCACCCCGTGCCAGTGGTTCTTCAGCTCCGCCATGACCCGGCAGCCCATACGCGGCAGAAAACGAAGCGAACTGCGGTTCGTCGGCCGCACCATACCCCAGGTCTTGGAAAATCCCTGCGCGCGCCCGTAATCGAAGGCGAAGGCGTACATGGCCGGCCCGAGGCGCTTCGCGCGCATCCCAGGATCGACGCAGATCCATTCGACGAAGAGCGTGCCGCGATCGTGCATCTGCAAGCCGCAACCCGCGACCCCGTCTTCGTCCTCCGCCACGAACACGCTGTGCGGCGCGTTCGCGATCAGGCCGCGCAGCGCGTCGGTCGTGAAGGCGGCGAGCGTCTCCTCGCGCGACGCCGGCGGATAGGCCGGGTGGCCGCCGATCGCCAGCTCCATGATCTCCCGAACCCGGGGCGCGTCCTCGACGCGGGCGAAGCGGATGGCCATGGCGGGCTCTGCGTCCTCCTCAGTCCTTGCGCCGCAAAGCCTCGACGCCGGGGAGCGACTTGCCCTCCAGCCATTCGAGAAAGGCGCCGCCGGCGGTGGAGATGTAGGTGAAATCGTCCGCTGCGCCCGCATGGTTGAGCGCGGCGACGGTGTCGCCCCCGCCCGCCACGGAGACGAGCTGGCCCGCCTTCGTCCGCTTGGCCGCGAAGCGCGCCGCCTCGACGGTGCCCTTGTCGAAGGGCGAGATTTCGAAGGCGCCGAGCGGGCCGTTCCAGACGACCGTTTTCGCGTCCGTGATCGCCGACTTCACGCGGTTGATCGAGAGCGAACCGATGTCGAGGATCATGCCGTCGGAGGGGATCGCGTCGATTCCGTATTCATGGTTCTCGGCCCCGGCCTTGAACTCCTTGGCGACGCTCGCGTCGACGGGCAGGATGATGGCGCAGCCGGTCTTCTTGGCCTTGTCGAGGATCCGCTGGGCGACGCCCGCGAGATCGCGCTCGGCCAGCGATTTGCCGACGTCGATGTCGATGGCGTGCAGGAAGGTGTTGGCCATGCCCCCGCCGATGACGAGGCTGTCGACCCTGGAGACAAGGTTCTCCAGGAGGTCGATCTTGGTCGAGACCTTGGCGCCGCCGACGATGGCGCAGACGGGACGCGCGGGCTTCTCGAGGCCTTTCGTCAGCGCGTCGAGCTCCGCCTGCATCGCGCGGCCCGCATAGGCCGGAAGCACGTGCGCGAGACCTTCCGTCGAGGCGTGGGCGCGGTGCGCGGCGGAGAAGGCGTCGTTGACGAAGACGTCGCCGTTTTCCGCGAGCGCCTTGACGAAATCCGCTTCGTTCTTCTCCTCGCCGGCGTGGAACCGGGTGTTCTCCAGCATCACGATCCCGCCATCGGCCAGCGCATCCACGGCGGCCTTCGCGGCCGGGCCCACGCAATCGGAGGCGAATGCGACCTTGCGGCCGAGGATGGCGGCGGTCGCCTCGGCGACGGGGGCGAGGCTCTCGCTCTCCACGCGTTTGCCCTTGGGGCGGCCGAAATGCGCGAGGATGACGACGCGCCCGCCCTTGTCGGCGATCTCGCGGATCGTGTCGGCGACCCGCTCGATCCGGGTCGCGTCGGTGACGCGGCCGTTCTCCGTCGGAACGTTGAGATCGACGCGCAGAAGCACGCGCTTGCCCTTCACGTCCACGTCGTCGAGGGTGCGGAAATCGGTCATGGTCTATCCCGGATCAGGCCGGCGGCGGAAGCGAAGCGGGGGCGGGCGCGTTCGCCGCCGCCCCCGCTCCTCGATGGTCAGATGAGCTTCGCGAAATGGACCGAGGTGTCGGCCATGCGGTTCGAGAAACCCCACTCGTTATCATACCACGTCATGACGCGCACGAGCGTGCCGTCGAGCACCTTGGTCTGGTCCATGTGGAAGACCGAGGAATGCGGATCGTGGTTGAAATCGATGGAGACGTTCGGCTCGAGCGTGTAGCCGAGCACGCCCTTCATCGGGCCGTCGGCCGCCGCCTTGATCGCCGCGTTGATCTCTTCGATCGTCGTCGCCCGCTTGGCCACGAACTTGAAATCGACGACGGAGACGTTCGGGGTCGGCACGCGGATGGCGACTCCGTCGAGCTTGCCGTTGAGCTCCGGCAGCACCAGCCCGACGGCCTTGGCGGCGCCGGTCGAGGTCGGGATCATCGAGACCGCCGCCGCGCGGGCGCGGTAGAGGTCCTTGTGGATCTGGTCGAGCGAGGGCTGGTCGTTGGTGTAGGAATGGATCGTCGTCATGAAGCCGAGTTCGATGCCGATCGCGTCGTTGAGCACCTTGGCGACGGGGGCGAGGCAGTTCGTCGTGCACGACGCGTTGGAGATGACGAGGTGATCCTTCGTCAGCTTGTCGTGGTTCACGCCGTAGACGACCGTGAGATCGGCGCCCGATGCCGGAGCCGAGACGATCACGCGCTTGGCGCCCGCCTGCAGATGGGCGGCGGCCTTGTCGCGATCGGTGAAGATGCCCGTGCATTCGAGCGCGATGTCGACGCCCAGCTCCCCGTGCGGCAGTTCGGCCGGATTGCGGATCGCGGTCACCTTGATCGGGCCGGAGCCGACGTCGATCGTGTCGCCCGAGACCTTCACCTCGCCGGGGAACCGGCCGTGCACCGAATCGTAGCGCAGCAGGTGCGCGTTGGTCTCGACCGGCCCGAGATCGTTGACGGCGACGACCTGGATGTCCTTGCGGCCGCTTTCGGCGATCGCGCGCAGGATGTTGCGGCCGATGCGGCCGAACCCGTTGATGGCAACCTTCACAGTCATGGCGTCGAACTCCTTGTTATTGACGTCGTCCGCGCTTGCGGCGACGCGTGAAAACCCTTCGGACTCAGGCCTTGCCGCGCGCGGCGACGGCGTCTGCGAACGCTTCCGGGGTGATGCCGAAATGCTTGAAGAGCTCCTTGTAGGGAGCGCTCGCGCCGAAGCTCGACATGCCGACGAAGACGCCGTCCTCGCCGATCACCGCGTCCCAGCCGAAGCGCACGCCCGCCTCGACCGCGGCGCGGATCGGGGCCTTGCCTACGATCTTCGCGCGCACGTCCGCCGGCTGGGCGAGGAACAGGTCGAGCGAGGGAACCGAGACGACGCGGGCGGCGACGCCGCGCTCCTTCAGGAGCGCCTGCGCGGCGAGCGCGATCTCAACCTCGGAGCCCGAGGCGAAGAGGGTGGCCTGCGCCTCGCCGTCGGCGGGGGAGATCTCGTAGGCGCCGGCGGCGCAGAGATTGCCGGAGCCCGCCTCCTTGCGGGACTGGACGAGGTTCTGGCGGGTCAGCGCCAGGATCGTCGGCCCGTCCGTGCGTTCCAGCGCGAGCTGCCAGCATTCCGCCGTCTCGACCGCGTCGCAGGGGCGGAAGGTGCGCATGTTGGGCATGCCGCGGAAAGCCGAGAGATGCTCGACCGGCTGATGCGTCGGGCCGTCCTCGCCGAGCCCGATCGAATCGTGGGTCATGACGTAGACGGCCGGTATTCCTGCGAGCGCGGCGATGCGCATGGCGGGACGGGCGTAGTCGGTGAAGACGAAGAACGTCGCGCCGGCGGGGCGCAGCCCTCCGTGCAGCGCCATGCCGTTCATGGCGGCGGCCATGCCATGCTCGCGGACGCCGTAATGGATGTAGCGGCCGGCGAAATCGCCGGGCTTCACCGGGATCGCGGCCTTGGTCTTGGTGTTGTTCGAAGGGGTCAGATCCGCCGAGCCGAGGGCGAGTTCGGGCATGACCGGCGTAATCGCCTCGAGCGCCATCTCGCTCGCCTTGCGGGTCGCCACGGTAGGCTTGTCGCCGACGAGCTTCGCTTTCAGGGCCTCGACGGCCCCGGCGAGGCCGGCGGGGACATCACCCTTGAGCCGGCGCTCGAATTCGGCCTTCGCATCGGCGGGCAGCGCCGCGAGGCGCTCGGCCCACGCCTTGCGTGCGTTGCGTCCCTTCTTGCCGGCGCGCTCCCACGCCTTCTTGATCGGTTCGGGCACCACGAAGGGCTCGTGCGGCCAGCCGAGCGCCTTGCGGGCGCCCGCGAGCTCCTCGGCGCCGAGCGGCTCGCCATGGGCCTTCGAGGTGCCCGCGCGCGTCGGCGCGCCGTAGCCGATCATGGTCTTGCAGGCGATCAGCGTCGGACGGTCGGACTTCTTCGCCCGCGCGATGGCGCGCGAGATGGCTGCCGGGTCATGCCCGTCGACGCGCATCGCGCGCCAGCCGCAGGCCTCGAAGCGCTTGACCTGGTCGGTCGTGTCGGACAGCGCGAGCGGGCCGTCGATCGAGATTCCGTTATCGTCGAACAGGACGATGAGACGGCTGAGCTTGAGATGACCGGCGAAGGCGACCGCCTCGTGGCTGACGCCCTCCATGAGATCGCCGTCGGAGGCGAGCACATAGGTGTGGTGATCGACGATCTCCTCGCCGTACTCGGCGGCGAGCATGCGCTCGGCCAGCGCCATGCCGACCGCCGTCGCGAGGCCCTGCCCGAGCGGACCGGTCGTGGTCTCGACGCCCGGGGTGATGAAGTTCTCCGGATGGCCCGGCGTGATCGAGCCCGATTGACGGAAATTGCGGATCTCGTCGATCGTCATCGCCTTCACCCCGGTGAGGTGAAGCAGCGAATAGAGCAGCATCGAGCCGTGGCCGCCCGAAAGCACGAAACGGTCGCGGTCGGGCCAGGTCGGATCGCCGGCGTCGTATTTCAGGTGCTTGGTGAACAGCACGGTCGCGACGTCGGCGGCGCCCATCGGCAGGCCGGGATGGCCCGACTTGGCCTTCTCGACCGCGTCCATGGAGAGAGCGCGAACCGCGTTCGCCATGTCGGCGTGGGTGACGACGGTGGCCGCTTGCGTCGGTGGGGCTTGATAGGTCACTGGCTCGGTTTCCGTTCCTGGGCCCGGAACGCTCGCGCGCGAGGCGCGCGCCGCGATCCGGCCGCCGCTAGAGGTCGCGGGCTGATTAGCATGGCGGGGGCGCGAGTCAACGCCGCGAGCCGCGAAGTGGCCTGCGCTTTCAGGCCTTCCCCCGCGCTAGCGAGCCGTTTTCACGCGGCGCGAGGGGACGCCGGATATCCCGCCTGCGCGAGCGCCTCGCAGACGGCCTCGGGCGCCGCCTCGCCCTCGATGCGCGCCTCGCCGGCGGCGAGATCGACCTGCGCCTTGGCGCCGGGATCGACCCGCAACACGATTTTCTCGACGGCCGCTACGCAGCCACCGCAGCCCATGCCCTCGACGCTCAGCCTGTATTCGCGTCTCTCACCCATCGTCGCCTCCCGGTCAGCGTTCATGCGTCGTCCATCACGGCCTCGCCCTCGATCTCGACGAGGAGCGCGGAGGTCGCGAGCCCCGACACCTCCAGGTATGTCGTGGCCGGAGCATGTCCCTGCAACGCCTTTTCGCGCGCGACGCGGAATTTTCCCACCCCGCCGGGCTGCGTGCAGAAGGCCGTGACCTTAAGAAGGTGGGGAATGTCCATCCCGTCCGCCCGCAGCACGGCGAGAAGGTTCGCGAAGGCCTGGTCGAACTGCGCCTCGAGCCCCTCCGCGACGCGGCCCTCGCTGTCGACGCCGATCTGGCCGGAAATGACAAGGCGCCTGCCCGAGAGCGCGTGGCTCGCCCCGTGCGAGTATTTCGAGGCGGGCGCCTGCACGGCGTCGGGATTGAAAAAACGCGGCATGGAGAACCTCCTGACGTAAGGGCAACGGGGGATACCCTGTGGACATGCGCGCGCGGCTTGCAAGATTGCGCTAGTGATCCGCGCGTCGATTTGCGACCTTGAGCATGCGCGGGGACGATGTGAAGCGCGTTTTTCGGGAGCGATTCGGCGTAATGGTGACGATGAGGACCTGGGCGCTCGCCGGAACGGCCTCGATTGCGTTCGTCGCGTCGTCGGTCGCGGCGTGGAGCCTGTACGGCGCTACGGCGGCTGCGGCGGTCGTCGCCGCATCGACCGTCGCGCTCGCCGCCGGCGCCTTCCAGCGCGCGGGGCGGGCCGCGCGCGTCGCCGAGAAGACCTCCTCCGATCTCGATGCGGTCGCCCGCCGCCTGCTGCGGCTGGAGTCGCGCCTTGCCGAAATCGCGCGACAGCCTTTCGGGGAGACCCGCAGGACGGTGGCGGAGGTCTCGGGCGAGATCGCGCTGCTCAGCGGGCTTCTGCGCGATCTCGCAGCGACCGTCTCCGGTCATGACCGTGACGTCGCGACGCTGGCCGAGGAAATCGTCGCCCTGCGCGACAGGGCGCGGGCGGCGCCTCCAGCGACGCACGCCGCCGCGCAGGAAACGCCCGTTTCGAAACCCGCCCCCGCTACGCAGGAGACTTCCTCCTCGGCTGGCGTGGCCTGGACAAGCCAGCTCGCCGATTTTCCGCCCGAAGACGTCGCCGCGCCGCCCATCTCCACGCCTCCCGTCTCTGCGCCGCCCGTCTCTATACCGCCCTCGGAGCCCCCCGAGGCCCTTTCACCGGAGCCCGCCGCGCGCGAGCCGGCGGCGGAGCCCATCGATCCCGCCGAGGAGACGCGCCGGCGCGCGATCATCCAGGCTTTCCGCGAGGATCGCATCGAGATCCATCTCCAACCCGTCGTCTCGCTGCCTCAGCGCAAGACGAAGTTCTACGAAGCGCTCGCCCGCCTTCGGCTGCCTGACGACACCCTCGTCGCGCCGGCCGATTTCCTGCCCGTCCTCGAGGCGGCGAAACTCGCCCCCGAACTCGACGGCAAGGTGGCGGCGCGCGCGGCCGCCGTGGCGCGTCACCTCGTCAATCGCGGCTCGGACGCCTTCGTCACCTGCAACATCAGCCCGGCCTCCGTGCGCACGCCGGGCTTCCTGCGCGCGCTCGGGCGCATCGTCGAGGCCTATCCCGACGTGCTCGGCCGCCTCGCCTTCGAGATCTCGCAGCGCTGCTGGCGCACCCTCGACGCCGAGACCGCCGGAGCGCTGGAGCAGCTTCGCAAGAAGGGCGCGTTCTTCATCCTCGACCGGGCGACGGATCTGCGCATCGACGCGCTGACGCTCGCCGATCGCGGCGTCGCCTATGTCAAGCTGCCGGCGCGGATGCTGCTCGATCCGCAGCCGAGCCACGGCCTCGATTTCGAGCCCGCCGACATTGCGACCATGCTCGCCCGCGCCGGCATCCGCCTCGTCGCCGAGAAGGTCGAGTTCGAGCATGACGTGCCCGACCTGATCGACATGGACGCCCCGCTCGCCCAGGGCTTCGTCTTCGGCCCGCCGCGCGGCGTGCGCGCCGACATCGTCGGCGGCGGCGCGAGTCCCGCCCGCAAGACCGGCGAGGGCGGCGGGCGCCCGGCGGCGAAGCCGCGCGCGTCGGGACAGGCCGGCGCGCCGCCTGCCCGGCAACAGGGCCGCGCGACCGCGGCGGATGCTTCGCCGGCGAAACGGGAAGCCAGGGAATCGAACGCGAATCCCCCCGGCCCCACGGAGCCTCCGGAGCCGCGCCTGCCCTACCGCGCGTTCTTGCGCCGGGCCGGTTGACAGGGCGCGCGCGAGGGCCTACCCGCCCCGGCGGGGCCGTGAGGCGGCCCGAGCCACGCCCCTGATCCGAGCCCGAGAGCGACCATGTCCCAATCGAAGCGTCAGCCCGCGCCCGAGAGCACGCGCATCATCTCCGGCCTGTCCGAGATCGCGGGCGATTACGACGCGATCTTCTGCGACGTCTGGGGCGTCCTGCACAACGGGATGCGCGCCCACGCGGCCGCGGCCGACGCGCTGACCCGCTTCCGCGCGGCGGGCAAGCCCGTCGTGCTCATCACCAACGCCCCGCGTCCAGGCGATTCCGTCATCGGCCAGCTCGACCGGCTGGGCGTGCCGCGCACGGCCTTCGACGACATCGTCTCCTCCGGCGACCTCACCCGCGCCGATGTGCGCGAGCGCGCGGGCGCCGGCGTCTTCCATCTCGGCCCCGAGCGCGACAGGCCGATCTTCGCCGGGCTCGACGCGCGTTTCGTCGACGCCGAGAGCGCCGAATACGTGGTCTGCTCCGGCCTGTGGGACGACGAGGAGGAGAACGTCGACGGCTACGCGCCGCTGCTCGCCCTCCTGCTTGAGCGCGGCCTGCCGATGATCTGCGCCAATCCCGACATCGTGGTCGAGCGCGGCTCGACGCTCGTGCCCTGCGCCGGCGCCATCGCGCAGGCCTACGAGGCGATCGGCGGCGAGGTGGTCTATAACGGCAAGCCGCATGCGCCGGTCTACCGCGAAGCGCTGCGCCGCGCCGCGGCGTTCACGCCCGAGCCCGCGCGCGAGCGCATCCTCGCCATCGGCGACGCGATCCGCACCGATATCGCCGGCGCCCGCGAATTCGGCGTCGACGCGCTGTTCGTCGCGCGCGGCATCCACGCCCATGAACTCGGGCTAGACCAACATGGCCTGTCGCTCGCGACCGCGGAGCCGTGGTTCGCCGCCCAGACCCACCGCCCCCACACCGCCCTCGACCAGCTCGTCTGGTGAGGGCCGCGCTCAGGCCGTGGCGTCGGCGCGCGCCCGCTCGCGGATGGCGGCAAGCGTCGTCGTCGGCGTGATCGCCTCCGGATCGATCAGCAGGTGCAGGATCGCGGGCTTGCCCGAGGCGAGCGCCGCTTCGAGCGCCGGCTCGAACTCCTCCGTGCGTTCGACGCGCGCGCCAAAGCCCCCGAAGGCCTGCGCGTAGGCCGCGAAATCCGGATTGCGCAGGTCCGTCGCGCTGACGCGGCCGGGATATTCGCGCTCCTGATGCATGCGGATCGTGCCGTACATGCCGTTATCGACGACGATCACGACCACGGCCAAGTCGTATTGCACGGCGGTGGCGAATTCCTGCCCGTTCATGAGAAAGCAGCCGTCGCCGGCGAAGGAGACGACGACGCGCTCGGGAAACACGCGCTTGACGCCGACCGCCGCCGGCACGCCGTAGCCCATCGAGCCGGATGTCGGCGCGGCCTGCGTGGCGAAGCGCCGGAAGCGCCAGAAACGGTGGATCCAGCTCGCGTAATTGCCGGCGCCGTTGGTGAGGATCGCGTCCTCCGGCAGGCGCCGCGCGAGGGCCTCCATCACCCTCCCCATCTGGAGCGCGCCCGGATGCGTGATCGGGCCGGGATCGCTCCAGGCGCGGTAATCCGTATGCGCGGCCTCCGTCGCCTGCGCCCAGACGGGCGCGGCCGGCGGCTCCAGCCCTTCAAGGGCGGCGGCGAAGGCGGTCGGCGACGCGTTGATCGCCAGATGCGGCCGGTAGACGCGCCCGAGCTCGGAGGCGTCCGGATGCACATGCACGAGCCGCTGGCGCGGGGCGGGAATGTCGAACAGCGTGTAGCTCTGGCTCGCGATCTCCGAGAGCCTTCCACCGACGAGGAGCACGAGATCGGATGTGCGAATGCGCGCCAGCAGCGCCGGATTGGCGCCGAGCCCGAGATCGCCGGCGTAGCAGGAATGCTCATGGTCGAAGAGCATTTGCCGGCGGAAGGAGCAATGAACAGGGAGGGCGAAGCGCTCGGCGAAGCGTGTGAAGCGCGCCACCGCCCGGGCGTCCCAGCGCGAGCCGCCGAGGATCGCGACGGGGCGCTCGGCGCCGCGCAGCAGCGTCTGCAACTCCGCCATCTGCGCCGGCGCGGGATGGGTCTCGACGGCCGAGAAGGGCGGCGCGTCCGCGACCGCCGCCTCCTCGCGCAGCATGTCCTCCGGCAACGCCACGACGACGGGGCCGGGCCGGCCCGACGTCGCGACGTGGAAGGCGCGCGAGACGAGTTCGGGAATGCGCGCGGGATCCTCGATCTCGACCACCCATTTGGCGATGGAGCCGAAGACGGCGCGGTAATCGAGCTCCTGGAACGCCTCGCGCTCGCGCATGTCGCGCCCGACCTGGCCGACGAAGAGGATCATCGGCGTCGAATCCTGCCGCGCGATATGCAGCCCCGGCGAAGCGTTGGTCGCGCCCGGGCCGCGCGTGACGAAGCAGATCCCCGGCCGGCCGGTGAGCTTGCCGATAGCCTCCGCCATCATCGCCGCCCCGCCCTCCTGCCGGCAGACCGTGACCGCCGGCGCGCCGGGCGCGTCGGTCAGCGCGTCGAGCGCGGCGAGGTAGCTCTCGCCGGGCACGCAGAATATGTGCTCGACGCCGTGGAGGACGAGTTGATCGATCAGGATGCGGCCGCCATTGCGGGAATTCGAGGTCATCTGGGAGCTGTCCTTCGCCGCGCGGGGAGCGCGGCTTGATGCGGAGTTTTCGCGCGCAGTTCTCGTACGCCGGCCACGCTACGCCATCCCCGCGCGCGCCGGAAGCCGCGCCGGCGCCGAGCCCGGTCGCGATCGCCCGCCCGAAAAGAGGAATCCCCCCGTGATGCCGCTTGTCCCCCCGCCCGCCCCATGCTAATCGGCACGCCGCCACCGAAGCCGCGCCAGCCGCGGATCGTCAAAGTCGGAGAGGTGGCAGAGTGGTTGAATGCACCGCACTCGAAATGCGGCATACGGGCAACCGTATCGGGGGTTCGAATCCCCCCCTCTCCGCCA
>REDO01000194.1 GCA_007693435.1 Salinarimonadaceae bacterium
TCGTAGGCGATCAGCATCAGCATGCGCAGCCCTATTTCCAGAAGAACGCGGGATATCCCCGCGCAACGGCTCCACAGTCTCGCCGTCGCAGATGCGCCGGAGTTCGACATGCACGGCGCGACTTTCCAGCGTCGGCGACAGGCTGCCGATCAGGGCGATGGCCTTCGGCGCCCAGGTCCGGAACGCGCGCGGCTCGTGATCCTCCCCGGTCGTGCGGATGACGAAAGCGGTCCGCTTGTTGTGCCCGCTGTTGAGGACGCCGCGAAGTTCGTCGTTGTTCTTGAGGAAGGTGTCGGCCTCGTCGATCACGAGCGTGGGCGACCACTTCTCCACCGCACGGAACACGGCGGCGGCGGTGATGTTGGACGCGGGCAACGGCCGGCGCACCAGCGCGAGGAGCAGGGTCAACAAGGTCGTCTTTCCGCATTCGGGCGTCGGCGAAGTCACCGCCAGGATCGGCGAGATCGCGGCGGTGTCGTGCGCATGCGAGTGGACGATCCACAACGCCACCGCCTCGGCCGCGCCGCCGGGCAGGATGACATGCTTGCGCACGGCGTGCGTCAGGCGATCAAGAAGGTCCGCTCCGTCGACCGGCTGCGGCCAGTGTTCGGGATCGTCGAGCTTGGAGCCCGCGCTCGGCTCCTCCTCGTCGGCGCCGGCGCGCAGGCGCTTCACTTCGTTGTCGAGGGTCGAGACGCGGACGCCGCGCCTCTTTGCTTCTCCATCCCGTACACGGTCGTAGTCCAGCGGCGACAGAAGCGCGAGCCGCGCGAGATCATCGCCCTCGTCCGCAGGTTCGACAGATTCGAAGTCGGTTTCGCGTGTCATGTTGTTCATGCTGCCCTCGCATTGCGGGCGGGCGCGACGAAGCGCGATCCGTCGATGACGGAATGGGCAAGTTCGAGAAGCTGGCGGGCGTGGGCCTGGTCCTGGCCGGCGATGCGGCCGGGGCAGTCGATCAGTTCCCACGCGGCGACGCGGGGATCGACGATGGCCGCGCCGACACAACCGGATCGGAGCCAGTCGAGCGGGTTGCGCTCGATGACGAGCGGGTTGTCGAAGATGTAAGTCGCCGGGTTCATGGCCGCGGCGACGCCGATCAGTCCGACGCGCCCGAACATGCTCATCGGCTGATCCGGGCGATCGAGCGGCCATGCGACGAGATCGATCACCGTTTCGCCGTCCGCGGCGAAGGCTTCGCAGATGAAGCCTGGGACCGCCTCGTTGTGTTCGTCGCCGAAGTCGAAGCGGGCGTTGCCGCAGTCGATGATCGGCGTCGCTGCTGCGACCCCAGCGAAGCCCTCGATACGGAAGAGGTCGAGACGGTGCGCCCGGACATAGGCGAGGAATCCATCGGTCGGGAGCGCCCGTTCGTACAGATATTCTCGCGCGGCGCGGAGGAGATCGATCATTAATTCTCCCCCTTCTCCACGTAGGCCTTCCGGGCGATCAGGGCCTTGGTGGCTTCAGCCCAGGGCCACCGCGACGAAACAAGGGATGCTTTGCCTTGCAAGTTTTTCGGCGTCGAGTTCCGGATCAGGGATCTGGATTTCCGGCAGATCGAAGTGCTCGTCGCAGGCGAGCCTCAGCCCCTCGTTGATCGCGTCGATCTCCTGCCGGAGCGAGCCGAGCTTGATCTCGGCCTCGGCCTTGAGCGCGGCGAGGGTGTCGCCGTCGATCTGCTCTTCCATCGCCTGCTGGGCCTCAGCCTGCCACTGCCGGCGCGCCTCCGTCACCCGCCGATCGAGCGTGTCGTCGATGTACGGCTTGATCGCGTCGGTCACGATCTCGCGCAGCAGGTTCGGCTGCAGCGTGGCGATGGCGTCGATCTCGGTCTGCTCGATTCCGAATGCATCCCGCCATCGATCCGCACGGCGCTCCGTTTCCTTCAGCGGCGTTGACGGAAGCCCGAGTTCCCGAACCTGCGAGACGGTCAATGCGACCGGGACGACTTCGAACTCGAGGCTGGGGAAGTGCAGGTCGCGCAGCGCCTGAAGCTTCCTTCCGATCGAGACCGCCATCTGATGTCCGGCTGGGTCGCAGTCGGCCAGAACGAAGGTGACCATCGGCCTGCCGTCCTCGGCTCCGTCCCGCGCCATCTGGTACAGCAGCGAGTCGCTGATTTCTCCCGCCGGAAGATAGAGATCGGCATCGAACCGCTTCGCCAGTGGAAGGACGACATCTTCAAGCGACGCCTTCTCGCCAAAGATGCTCAGGGCGTAGGGCTGGCGACCATCGAAGTTGGCGACGCCTGCCCAGGGCTCGATATCGTCGATATCGGGGATCTCGATGTCGAGACCGATCGAGGTGTACGCGACCGGCTGGACGTGTGGTTTCCGGTGGATGATCGGCGGGCTGTTCCGGTTGTCGATGATCCGGTCGAAGTCGATATAGCCGAGCCAGCGCGCGGCCTTGCCCGGCCCGGAGACGAGCCAGGTCCAGTCCTCGTCCGTGTTGCGGTAGATCTCGCCGTTCGGCTTCAGCGTCGACGCCGTGCTCACGAGCGCGTAGTGAAGTCCGCGCCAATGGATGCGTCGGACGCCTCCAACGGCGCGATCAAGCTGCTCGGCAAGCCACTCGCCGTCACGGTGCCCGGCGGGCGTATCCATTCGGTAGGGATCGACCTGCGGAGACAGGACGGTCAGCTGGTTGCGCCCGCATTTGATCTCGGTGCGGGCGCGATCGAGGATGAGTTTGAGGGTTCCCTGCTTCATCGGGCAGCCCTCCGCTCGAAAGCCAACGCTGCGATGACGCTTGCGATGGACGGCGCAAGGCCGAACCGTCGCGCGACTAAATCGCGTTGGCGGGTTTGAAGTTCTGGGGTAAAGTCTTCCCTGATCTGGCCTGCAAGCTGATCATATTTGGGAAGCCGCCGGTGAAAGCCGGCGGTCTTCTTGTTTCCGGCCATGGTCAGGCGACCCCGCGAAGGATGCAGGTCTTGCGACTGTGCAGCCACGCTTCCACATCCGAGCGCCGCCACCCGACGGCGCGAACCCCAAGCTTCATCGGGGCAGGAAAGCGACCCTTCCCAATTTTGTCGTAGAGCCAAGAGCGGCCCATTCCTATGACGGAGAGCACGCGCCGCAAGCGCCAAATCTCTTCACCCATTCTCGGTCCTTTCCGGTCATCCATGAACGTGGCCGGAAGATGGGTTGTTGGCGTTGGCAAAGCTTAACGTAAATTTCCAAGTCTTTTAGGACTGGAATCGGAGCGCCTTAAGATCGGTGCGAATCGTGCGGGTTGATGCCACTATTCCTTGTTTTTGCATCTCCAATGCTAGCCACGTCTCAAGCGCCCCCCCAGTGCGACTCGTCTGTTTGATGAGCTTCTGGATTTCAGCGCGCCTCCGACCGAATCGCGTCTGAGCTTTCTCGTGACCTCGTTGGCGCGCCTCGTCGAGAGTCTTGCGTTGCTTGCGGCCCGTGACGACTGCAGGCTTGAACACGCGCCGCCACTCCCAGTCACGAAGCGACATCCCAATCTGCAGGATATGATCGAAATGATCTTCCTTCAGGTGTTCCCGTGCCTGAAGGATCTCCCGACACTTCGAGCCGATGTCTCCGGCAAACCAAGCGTCGCTGAAGGGCTCGGCAAATTCGCGAGTATAAGCGGTCCCGGAATTGGCGAATCTAACGCTCCGAGGCGCTCGCCCTGGGCGCCCTTCAGCTAGACACCAAATCCCCGAGTCGCTGAAGCGAATAGCAGCCGCAATCGGAGGGAACCCCGCCTCTGCGAGAATCCGATCACACCCGTCAGCGACTCGTAGGACTGTTGCCCAGAAGGTTTCGTCAAGTCTCTGGCTTGCCCGAGTAAACTCATTAGCAGGCCGTTGAAGAAGTCGCTCGCCTTGCCGGCTTGACCGTGATTCAATCCC
>REDO01000187.1 GCA_007693435.1 Salinarimonadaceae bacterium
AGGCCCGCGCGCATGATCCACGCGCCGGGCGTGTTCTGCCCTGCCTGTTCCGAAGTCGAATGACGCATCCAGGAAAACTCGGGTGGCGAGAATGCCGGACCGACCACCATGGCAAGGACCATGGGAACGATACCGCTCAAGGCGATCACTCCGGGGCTGATCCTGTCCATGGGACTGGAATAGCGGTTTGCGGGTTTCATCGCGAAGCCCGCGTTCAGAGCCAGCGCCTGACGTGCCGACAGTAATCCTCGTATTCAGCACCGAAACGGCTGCGCAGATAGGCTTCCTCGGGCCGGATCATCCAGACCTGCAGGATCGCCCCGGCGACAGGTCCCGCGACGACCAGCCAGGGCGCGTTGACGAGCAGTGCGCCACCCAGTCCGATTGTCAGGGCGCCGAGGTAGTTGGGGTTGCGCGAGAACGAGAACGGCGCCGTCGTCACCAGGCGCGTGGTCGGTGTTCCCGGCAGCGAGGGTTGGCCCGCCGCGTCGAGCACCAGTTTGGACCAGATGATGAGACCGACGCCCAGCACGGCCAGCGCCGCGCCGAGTGCCCAGCGCATCGGCGCGGGCGGAAACGGAATGTGCAACGGCAAAAACCACTCGAGCACGCCGCCCGCCGCAAAGGCAGGAAACAACACCAGGTCGGAGATTTTCCACGGGTGCATGTGGGCCGATGTCTGCGTGTTGTCAGCCATGGTCGCCATCCCTTCCTGTGATGCAGGGGTAACGAATGCGCCGCGACGGCCTGCGGCATTGCGGGCAACGATGCCCACCGGGCTTCAGAGTCGATGCCGATACGGAGGGGAGTCTGGCTGTTCCGCATTGGCATCGCTTCACTCCCGCTCGCGGCCGTAAAGCCACATGGAGAGCGGCGCGAAGATCGCCGTCACCGCTAGCGGTGTGACCAGAGCGACCCCGAAGGCGCCCAAGGATGGCGCGCCCCCAAGTACGCCGCGCAATGCGGTGGTGATGTGGCTGACCGGGTTGACGGCGACAAAGGCCTGCAGCCAGCCCGGCATCGTCTCGGGCGCGACGTAGATGTTCGAGCCGAAGGTGACCGGCATCAGCATCAGCCATGACAGCGTCATGACCGTGCCGGGAGAGCGCACCATGAGCGCCACGGCGGTGAAGATCCAGCCCATGCCCAGCGCAAAGGCGTTCAGCAGCACCAGCGCCGCCAGCAGCGCGCCCACGCCGCCGTCGGCCCGGAAACCCATCACGAAGCCCACCGCGAGCACCATCACCGCCGAGGCCGTGTAGCGCACCCCATATCGCCCAGGATCGCCCCGGCAATGGGCGCGGGGCGCCAGATCGGCAGCGCGCGGAAGCGGTCGAACCCGCCAGCGCGCCGCCGAACAGATAGGTGAACATCACCGTGAACATGATCGGCGTCACCACCACATCGAAGGCCTGTTCGTGGTTGAGGCGGATCTTCAGCACCGCGCGCCCGGCAAAGGCCAGCGTCTCGGCCAGCGGGTGCGGCCCGGCGTGCTCGGCGCACCCGACCCCAGCACGCGGTCAAGGCGAGTGGCGGGCAGGCTCATGACGTGGCCTCCGCGCTGGCCGGTTCGGCGCCGTGGCCGGTCAGGGCGAAGACCTTCGCTGCCTAAGAGTCCAGTCCTAGGTGCTTCCGAACGTGCTGTGATTTCCATGCAAGCATCGGCATGGCCTCAATTCGCGCGCATATCTCTGGCTCTACGTCGAGCAGAGCAGCATCGATTTCGCCGCGATCGAGAACACCATCGAGGAACTCGCGCTCGTTCGCTGTCAGATTGAACAGGAAGGCGAACCTTTCCCGGCAAAGCGCGACGGTCTCCTCGATCCACGCGTCGACATCTCCCTTGCCGGTGAAGCGGTCGCGCGGCAGGCAGATCGCGAGCTTCTGGCGAAGCTCGCGCGCGTCGCCTTTGATGGCGTCGACCGACATGGTCCGCCAGTCGCGCCGCCCGCAGGCGCCGATCGCGAGTACGGCGGCCTTGATCTGGCTCCAGTCGAGTCCGTCGATCGATAGGATGCGGCGCGCGTCGAACAGATCGCGCGCGGCATGCCGGTCGACGAGTGCGACGAGCTTTCCGGCGACGATTTCATGGAGATCGAGGACGAGAACGTCGCTTGCCCGCATTTCGCCGAGGGGACGTGACTCCATGCGGGTCGCGCCAAACAGGGGCTGGCGCGCCATGTAGTTGACATCGATCTCCAGTGTGGCGTTGCCGCCAAGCGCAGACGAGTAGCGCGACAGCCACTTGCCGCCGGCATGCTCATCAGGCTGGCGGCGGACGTTGTAGCCCTGGGACGTGAGGAGACGATTGAGCGCCGCATCGATGGTTGGGCGCTCGGTTTCCATGACGGCCCGGTCGAGCGCGCCGATATAGTTCAGGTCGATATCGACCGAGAGCCGGTCGAGACCGAGGTAGAAGACATTGAGCGCGGTCCCGCCCTTTAGGACGAGCCGATCCGAGAGGACCGGATCTCGCGCAATCTCCTGCAGCAGGTCCAGGAGCCGCAGCACCTTTTCGAGCGTGCCGAGCTGGTGGCCGGTCTCATCGGCGATGCGCTGCAGCGTTTGGGCGGAGGGCGCCGCCATTCACAGCCCCTCGAAGCGGCGTTCGACGACGTCGATTGGAAGGATAACGTTCCAGCCCTTGGCCGTCCTTCCCTCACCCGATTTGGTGCCCAGCGCGTATCGCGCCTGAGATGGCGCCAACGTGCGGAGCGCTTCGAGCGCGGCGTCCGGCACGCCCAACCGTTTCTGTTCGCGCTCCAGCCAATAGCCCAGAGCGCCGGCGGCCGTGGCGTTGCCGAGCGCACGCGCGTACCGAACCAGCGCCGCGGCGTCGACCCGTGCCACCAGGTCCAGCGAGTTGAAGAGTTCCTCCGCGTCGCCGGCCAGGTCATAGCGATCGAACAGATCCGCGATCGTCCGCTCGATCGTCGTCACGCTGACCTCCAGCCCCAAGCGGTCGACCGCGGTGACGCCGTCCGGCGGTGCGAAGCCGCGCGGCGGCCTGACGAACCGGCAGGTGAAGCCGACCGCCTCGAATATGCTGGGCTCGCCGCGCGCGATCACCTGCACGTCATGCCCCTCCGTGTAGGCGCAGCCGTGCAGCTCGAGGGCCGAGTGATAGGCGATCACACCGCCACGACGCAGACGGGAGGCGGCCAGGCAGCGGTCGACGGACCATTTCCTGGCGTCGGCATGCTTCGGCACGGACGCGAAGACACCCCGCGCGACGCGCCGGATGTTGCCCGCTTGAAGATGCTGGGTGAGCATCGCCGTTACGACCTTGTCGCCAGGGCGGCGGCCGACGGCGGCGGCGTATTCAGCGCGGCTGAAGACCGGGTGGGCGCTGAAGAAAGGCGCGGATATGAGCCGGGACATGACGGTTTCGGACTTCACTTTGTCAAATTCTGAACTAACCATATATGAGATATGGTTTTGTCCGTCAATGATGAAGTAGAAGCCCGAACAACCAAGCTCCGCCAGAGCGGCACAAAGCCATATATGAAATATGGCTTTCTCTGATCTCATAGTAGAGCGCCTACTTCGGCGCCCCCTCCGCCTTCCGCCGGTTCCACACGAGCTGCGCCTCGTTTCCGTCGTCGGACTGGAACAGGGCAGCGCTGATGGGTTCCGGCAGGCTCGGGTCGTCGAGACGGACGCGGAAATAATCCTTCGGGCTGTCGCCGCCGGAGCGCGCGGCCCAGGCGTCACCGACGCGGGACTGACCGACGAACACGCGGAACACCGGCGCGTTCTCGTTGTCGCGGTTGTCGTTCGGGACCAGCCGCACCTTCGTGTTGATCGTCAGGGTGTGGATGGAGCCGGTCCAGCCGCCATCCTTGGCGGGCGTGAATGTGTGAACCGCCCCGG
>REDO01000193.1 GCA_007693435.1 Salinarimonadaceae bacterium
TACAAGACGAGCGTAAATGAATTACCAGCACAATCCCGCATCGCTCCGGCAACTAACGCCGGAAGGAAAACAAGTTATTTATCGTAAATTGTTCGTGACTTTGCCGACGCCTGAGCGGTCAGCGACATTTGAAATTTTCAGGAGCGGCCACCCCCTTGACCGCGCAGCCGCTCCGTCGGATCACGAGGCGCATTCGACGGAAAGAGATGCATGACGCGAGCCACCACCTCCCACGATCAAGCCGCAGCGCCGCGCCCGCAACACGTCGTGACCGCCCTCGCGCTGGTCGCGATCGCGGGAGGCGGCGCCTATATCCTCGCACGCACGGGCTGGCGGCCGGCGGCGCTCTGGCTCGTCGGGACAGGACTGGGATTCGCGCTCTATCACGGCGCGTTCGGGTTCACGGGGGCCTATCGCGCGCTGATCACGCGGGGCGAAAGCGCCTCGGTTCGGGCGCAGATGGTGATGCTTGCGGTCGCCGTCGCGATCTTCTTCCCCCTGCTCGAGGCGGGCTCGGCCTTCGGAGCGCCCGTGCGCGGCTTCGTCTTCCCGGCGGGAATCGAGATGGCGCTCGGGGCCTTCATCTTCGGCATCGGGATGCAGATCGGCGGCGGCTGCGCCTCGGGGACGCTCTACACATCCGGCGGCGGCGACACGCGGACCTTCATTACGCTCGTCTTCTTCGTCGTCGGCATGACGCTCGGCGCCTGGGACGTCGAGCGCTGGCAGGGCCTGCCGAGCCTGCCGCCCGTCTCTCTGCCGGAGAGCCTCGGCATGTGGCCGGCGCTGGCGCTCTCGATGGGCGTCTTCGCGCTCGTCGCATGGCTCGCGGCGCGCCGCGAGCAGCGCCTCACGGGGAGCGTCGCGCCGATCTTCGTGCGCACCGACGCGCGCTTCTTCCAGGGCCCATGGGCCTTCGCCTGGGCCGCGCTGGCGCTCGCGCTCCTCAACGCGGCGACGCTCGTGATCGCAGGGCGTCCGTGGGCGATCACGCAATCCTTCGCAATCTGGGGCTCTCTCGTCGTCGATCGCTTCGGGATCGACGATCCCTTCTTCTGGGCCTACTGGGAGGAGCCGACGCGCGTCGATCTGCTGCACAGGCCGCTGATTCAGGACACGATGACGCTGATGAATGTCGGGCTGACGCTCGGCGCCTTCCTCGCCGCCGGGCTGGCGGCGCGCTTCCGGCCCGGACTGCGGATCGGCTTTCGCCCGCTTCTCGCGGCGATCATCGGCGGGCTGATGCTCGGCTACGGCGCGCGGATGGCGACCGGGTGCAACATCAGCGCCTTCTTCTCGGGCGTCGCGTCGGGCAGCATCCACGGCTGGGTCTGGATCGCGGCGGCGATCCCGGGAACCTGGGTAGGCGTCAGGCTGCGCCCCCTCTTCGGCCTGGCGGATACGGCCCCGCCGCGTTAAATACATTTCTTCTATGTAAATTGATATTTTTTATCCGCCTTGATGTTGAATATTTTTACGCATATCATCCAGTTGTGCATTTAATTTACATGCCCAATCGGGGAATATAGATGATGTCGTTTTCGAATTTCGCGCGGAGCGGGGCTCTGGCAGCAATCCTTCTCGCGACGCCTTTCGCCGCTCCCGCCTTTGCGCAGAGCGCTCCGGCGCCGCTCATCGCCCAGGGCTGCGCCGGCTGCCACGGCCAGGCGGGCGAAGGAATCGTCGGCGCCTCACCCCCGATCGCGGGCTACGGCCGCGACGCGATGATCGCGAGCTTTTCCGCCTTCGCGGCGAACGAGCGCCCGGGCACGATCATGAACCGCATCGCCCGCGGCTACACGGACGCGGAGATCGCCGCGCTCGCCGATTATTTCTCCTCCCTGCGCTGAGGTTCGCCGATGACCATGCTCACCCGCCGCCATTTCGGCGCTCTCCTCGCAGGCGCGTCCTTCGCCGTCGCCGCCCCTTCCGTCCTGCGCGCCCAGAACGGCCCGCGTCTCGTCGTGATCGGCGGCGGCTTCGGCGGCGCCTCGGCGGCGCGCTACGCCCGCATGGCCTATCCCGACGTCGCGGTCACCCTGATCGAGCCGTATACGAGCTTCGTCACCTGCCCCTACGGAAACCTGATCCTCGGCGGCAAGCGCGAACTGTCTCAGATCACGCACAGCTATGACGGGCTCAGGGCGCGCGGCGTCGATGTCGTCCATGAGTGGGCGAGCGAGATCGATCCGGTCGCCAAGACCGTCGCGCTCGCCGACGGCGCCAGCGTCGCCTACGACAAGCTCATCCTTTCGCCGGGCATCGGCATCCGCTGGGGCGAGCTCGAGGGCTACGACGAGGCGGCTTCCGAGATCTTCCCGCACGCCTGGATGGGCGGCGACGGCTCGCAGATCTCCAACCTGCGCCGCCAGATCGAGAACCTGCCCGAGGGCGGCGTCGTGGGCCTCGCGATCCCCGGCAACCCGTTCCGCTGCCCGCCCGGCCCCTATGAGCGCATCTCGATGATCGCGCATTATCTCAAGCAGCATAATCCGACCGCGAAGATCCTCGCCTTCGATTCGAAGGAGGGCTTCTCCAAGCAGGGCCTGTTCCAGGACGGCTGGGCCGAGCTCTACGGCGACATGATCGAGTGGATTCCCGCAAACCTCGACGGCACGATCGTGCGCGTCGATCCGGCCGAGAAGGTCTTCGAGAGCGAATTCGGCGAGCGCCACAGGGTCGATGTCGGAAACGTGATCCCGCCGCAATTCGCCGCCGCGATCGCGCGCGACGCAGGGCTCGCCAACGAGACCGGCTGGGTTCCCGTCGATCCCGCGACCTTCGCCGCGGCGGCCGCGCCCGACATTCACGTCATCGGCGACGCCAACATCGCGCCGCCCATGCCGAAATCGGGCTATGTCGCCAACACCACCTCCAAGGTCGCCGTCGCGGCCGCGATCGCTGACCTGCGCGGCGAGCCGGCCCCGGAGAACCCGGTTTACTTCAACACCTGCTACAGCCATGTCGGCGCCGATTACGGGATCTCGGTCGCAGGGGTCTACAGGCTCGACGCCGATGGCAAGATCATCGAGACGCCGGATTCCGGCGGTATATCTCCGCGTGGTCCGCTGGCCGATCACGCCCACCAGCGTGCGCGCGAAGCGGTCTACGCAGACGGATGGTACGAGAGCATCACGCGCGACATGTTCTCCTGACAGGATCGCTTATGAAATTTGATCGCCGCGCCTTCATCACCGCTTCCGCCGCCCTCGTCGGGGTCGCGCTCCTGCCCAAGCGTTTCGCCTGGGCGGAGTTGTCCGACGACGTGGCGGATGCTCTGCGCGCGGCGATCGCAGACCGTGAGGTCGTCGAGGGCGGGATCGTCCTCGACGCTCCGGACATCGCCCAGAACGGCGCCTCCGTGCCTGTGGGCGTCTTCGTCGAGAGCCCGATGACGGCTGCGGATCACGTGCGCGAGATCAGGCTCTTCGCCACGCGCAACCCCTCGCCGCAGATCGGCGCCTTCCGCTTCACCCCCGCGAGCGGCCGGGCGGAGGCGACGACGCGCATCCGCCTCGCCGAAGGTCAGGAAATCATCGTGCTTGCGGAAACGTCCGACGGACGGCTGCTGCGGGTTTCGGCCACGGTCGAGGTGACCGTCGGCGGCTGCGTCACCTGAGCCCGAAGGAGGCCCGCCATGTCCAGACCCCGGATCCGCCTGCCCGACAGCGCCTCACCCGGCGAGATCATCGAGATCCGCACGCTCATCGATCATCCGATGATCACGAGCCTCTCCTCGCCGCAGCCGCGCGACATGCTCGCCACGCTCGAGGCGCGCATGAACGGCGAGACGTTCTTCGTCTATGATTTCGACAACGGCACCTCGGCCAACCCGTATCACGTGTTCTTCGCGCGTGTGGAGGAGACGAGCGATTTCGAGTTCGTCTGGACGCACGAGAACGGCGAGACCTTCACGGCTCAGGGCCGCGTGACCGTCGCCTGACAGCGACGGCGTTTCCCGATCAGATCGAGAAAGACGTGCCGCAGCCGCAGGAGGAGGTGGCCAGCGGGTTCTTGATCTGGAAGCTCTGGCCGATCAGATCGTCGACGAAATCGATCACCGAGCCTTCCATGTATTGCACCGACATCTCGTCGACGAGCACGGCGGCGCCGTCACGCTCGATCACGAGATCGTCTTCCTGCACCTGCGTATCGATGTCGAAGGCGTATTCGAACCCGGAACAGCCGCCGCCATTGACGCTGACGCGCAGCTTCGCGCCCGGCGGCTCGCTCGCCATGATCTGCTTGATGCGCCGCGCGGCGCTTTCCGAAAGTGTGATCGTGTTCATAGCGTCCCGTTCGCTTGACGCCGCGCAGAAAGCCGGCTTCGCGCAGCTTGCAAATGCCTCATCATGAAATGTAAGGACCTTTGAGCGGGGCCGCAATGGGAAGAGAGGGCGCATGCGCGCATTCGGGGAAAGATGGCGGGCGGCATACGCCTGCGACCCGGCGGCGACGCGCGGGCGCCAGTTCCCCGAAAGCGCATCGCCGACGCGCAGCGATTTCCAGCGCGACCGCGACCGCATCATCCATTCCTCCGCCTTCCGCCGCCTCAAGCACAAGACGCAGGTCTTCGTCTTCCACGAGGGAGACCATTACCGCACGCGCCTGACGCATACGATCGAGGTGAGCCAGATCGCGCGCGCGCTCGCCCGGTCGCTCGGGCTCGACGAAGATTTGGCGGAGGCGCTGGCGCTTTCCCACGATCTCGGCCACACGCCGTTCGGACATACGGGCGAGGACGCCCTTCAGGACTGCATGGCGCCCTATGGCGGTTTCGACCACAACGCGCAGGCCTTGCGGATCGTCACGCGGCTGGAGCGGCGCTACGCGGCCTATGACGGGCTCAACCTCGCCTGGGAGACGCTGGAGGGCCTCGTCAAGCACAATGGCCCGCTCCTTGACGCCTCGGGCGCGCCGTCGCCGCGCTACGCCCGCCACGGCGTCCCCGGCGCCATCCTGGAATTCGACGCCGCCTTCCGGCTTGACCTTTCGACCCACGCCAGCGCCGAGGCGCAGGCGGCGGCGATCGCCGACGACATCGCCTACAATTCGCACGACATCGACGACGGCCTGCGCGCGGGGCTGTTCCGGATCGAGGATCTGCGGGCGATCCCCTTCGCGGCGGAGCTCCTCGACGATATCGACGCGCTCTGGCCCGGGCTCGAACAGCCGCGGCGCATCCACGAGCTGACGCGGCGCGTCATCACACGCATGGTCGAGGACGTGGTGCGCGAAAGCGAACGGCGCATCGCCGCGCTCGCGCCGGCCGACGCCGACGCGATCCGCTCGGCGGGCGAGCCGGTGATTGCGTTTTCGCCCACGCTCGTGGCGGCGGATCGCGACATCAAGAGCTACCTCTATCCCAACATGTACCGCCATCCGAGGGTCCTGACCGTTCGCCGCAACGCCGACCGCGTGGTGCGGGAGCTGTTTTCGCATTTCATGGGCGCGCCCGACGCCCTTCCGAGCGAATGGAGCGCGGGCGTCGAGGCTCTGGACGAGCCCCGCCTCGCGCGGCGGGTCGCCGACTACATCGCCGGAATGACGGATAATTTCGCCCTGCAGGAGCATCGCCGTATCTTCGGCGACACGCCCGAACTGCGCATCGGCTGAGGATCGGGAGCCATGCGCGCCGCAATGAACCCGCTCGTCGCCGCCCTCGCCCCGCCGCCGATCCCGCAAGCTCAGGGTTGGGCGCATGCCTATGACGGATCAGCCGGTCCTCTGATCAATCTCACGCAGGCCGCGCCGGGCTCGGCCCCGCATCCGGATTTCCTCGCGAGGCTCGCGGAGGCGGCGGGCTCCGCCGAGGCCGCGCGCTACGGGGCCATCGCCGGCGATACGGCGCTGCGCGAGGCCTACGCCGCCGACGTCGCAGCGCTCTACGCAGCCGCAATCGGGCCGGAGAACGTCGCGATCACCGCCGGCTGCAACCAGGCCTTCGCCGTCGCCGCGCTCCTCGCCGCGCGGGCCGGCGACGCCGTGCTCCTGCCAACGCCCTGGTATTTCAATCACCAGACGACGCTCGCCATGCTGGGCGTCGAGGCGGTTCCCCTCCCTGCGCGCGCCGAGGACGGCTTCGTCCCGCGCGTCGCCGACGCCGAAGCCCTGATCGACCCGCGCACACGCGCCATCGCGCTCGTCACGCCCAACAACCCGACGGGCGCGATCTATCCGCCGGAGACGATCGCCGCCTTCGCCGATCTCGCGCGGCGGCGCGGAATCTGGCTCATCCTCGACGAGACCTATCGCGACTTCCTGCCCGAGCCGCGCGCCCCGCACGGGCTCTTCGCGGCGCCGGGCTGGGGCGAGAACGTCGTGCAGCTCTATTCGTTTTCGAAGTCCTACGCGGCGCCGGGGCTGCGTCTCGGCGCGATGACCGCTGCGCCCGAGACCATCGAGGCCGCCGTGACGATCCTCGACAACCTCCAGATTTGCCCTGCGCGCGCCGGGCAGGCGCCGATCGCCTGGGCGATCCCGCATCTGCGCCGCTGGCGGGAGGAGAACCGGGCGGAGATCCTCGCCCGCGCCCGCGCCTTCGCCGGCGTCATGGCCCGCCATCCGGGCTGGCGGATCGAAACGATCGGCGTCTATTTCGCCTATCTGCGGCATCCGTCGCGCGACGAAAGCGCGGCGCAGATCGCCGAGCGGCTCGCCCGCGAGCGCGGCGTGCTGACGCTGCCGGGCTCGTATTTCGGCCCCGGACAGGAGGCGTTCCTGCGCATCGCCTTCGCCAACGCCGACCCCGCCGAGATCGCGGCGCTCGATGCGCGTCTGGACGGCTTTGGGTGAGAAAGTCGTTACGGCGGCGCAAGCCGCCGGCCCTTTTCGTTTTTCCGCGCCCGTGACAGCCGCGCGGGGCTGGGCTAGGCATACCACGCAAAAGCGAGGAGCCCGCCATGCCGACCCTGAAAGCCGCCATCGTGCCCGTCACGCCATTCGAGCAGAACTGCACGCTCGTCTGGGACGACGAGACGAAGCGCGGCGTCGTCGTCGATCCGGGCGGCGACGTGGCGCGCATCGCCGCCGCGATCGAAGAGGTCGGGATCACGATCGACAAGATCGTCGTCACCCACGGCCATGTCGATCACATCGCGGGCGTCGCCGAACTGAAGCAGCGCCTCGGTGTCCCGGTCGAAGGCCCGCATCGCGCCGACCTCGAGCTGATCGAGCGCCTGCCCGAAATCGCGGCGAATTACGGCTTCGGCCGCGTCGAGACCTTCACGCCCGATCGCTGGCTCGACGAGGGCGACACTTTGGAGATTGCCGGGCTCGTGTTCGACGTGCTCCACTGCCCCGGCCATTCGCCGGGAAGCGTCGTCTTCGTCCAGAAGGAGAACGCCTTCGCGCTCGTCGGCGACGTGCTCTTCCGCGGCTCCGTCGGACGCGCCGATCTGCCCGGCGGCGACGAGGATACGCTGATCGCCTCGATCAAGAACAAGCTCCTGCCGCTCGGCGACGATATCTCCTTCATCTGCGGCCACGGGCCGACGAGCACGATCGGCCATGAGCGCGAGACCAACCCCTTCCTGCGCTGAGGCGCAAGCGGGTGGCGCGATTTCGGGCGTTGCGGGGGACAGGCTCCAGCCCTAGCCTTGAGTTCTCCCCCCGTCTCCTTTCGAGAGCTTTCCGCATGGCCTCCCGCTTCACGCTCAACGGCTTCTGGCGTTCCAGTCCCACCTACAAGGTCGGGCTCATGCTCGCGCTCGCCGGCGAGCCCTTCGACTACGTCAGCGTCAACCTGAGCGAGGGCGAACACAAGAAGCCCGACTTCCTCGCGCGGCAGCGCTACGGCCAGGTGCCGTTGCTGGAGGATTCGAACAACGGGCGCAGGCTCTGCCAGGCGGCCGCGATCCTCGACTATCTCGCCGACGTCACCGGCAAGTTCGGCGGCGCGACCCTCGACGAGCGCCTTTCGGCGCGCGAGTGGATGTACTGGGACTACGACAAGCTGGCCCATGGGATTTACCGCTCCCGCGCGGCCAAGCTCGGCTTCCGCACCTTCCCCGAACCCGTCGCCGCCGCCTATGTCGCGGAGGGCGAGGCGGGGCTCGCCGTGCTCGAAGCGCATCTCAAGAGCCGTGACTGGCTCGTCGGGGAAGGGCCGAGCATCGCCGATATCGACATCTACGGCGTCGTCGCCTACGCCGAGGCCGGCGGCTTCGCGCTCGAGAACTATCCGGCGCTCGGCGCCTGGATGAAGCGCTTCGAAGCCCTGCCCGGCTTCGGCCGCCCCGAGGACATCCTGCCCAAGCAGTCCAGAATCGCCGCATGAACCCGCCTTCGCTTCGTCCGGCGCGGGCGGCCGATCTCGAAGCGATCGTGCGGCTGCACGCGACTGACACGCTCGGCGGGCACGGGGATGTCTGGAGCGAGGAGACGCGGCCCGGCTACGAGGCCGCCTTCGCGGCGATCTTGGACAGCGCCGATAACGCGCTCTTCGTGGCCGTCGAGAACGCGGGCGAGGGCAAAGGCGAAGGCGACGAGGTGGTCGGCGTCTTCCAGATCACCCTGATCCCCTGCATCCCCGCGCGGGGCGGCGCCCGCGCCCGCATCGAGGGCGTGCAGGTGCGCCCCGACCGCCGTTCCGCCGGCATCGGGGCGCTGATGATGGCCCATGCGGAGGACTGGGCGCGCGAACGCGGCGCGGCCTTTGTCGAACTCGGCTCGAACAAGCTCCGCGCCGACGCCCACCGCTTCTACCGCCGCCTCGGCTACGCCCAGAGCCACGAGGGCTTCAAGAAGCGGTTGTGACGCTTCTGGAAATTGATTTTTCGCTTGATCAGACTAGCTTTGGCGAACCGAGGGAGCGGCCATGATTTATGATCTGCGAACCGCCAAGCGCCAGTTGTCGAGGTTGATCGAGGCGGCCGATGCGGGCGAAGATGTCGTTATCGCGAGAGGCGAAAAGCCCGTTGCGCGGCTCTTGCCGGTCCGGCCAGCCCGTCGTTTCCGTCTCGGAATTCTCGCCGGTAAGGTCGGCTCGGCGCCGGACTTCCTCAAGCCGATGTCCGAAGAGGACTGGAACGATATTTGACAAGCCCCTCGTCTCGAAGGACGGCGCTTTCGCTCAGCTCAAAGCGCTTCACTGCATCTGGTGAGGCGCCTCAGAGGAAGTTCACGAGCGAGAGGCGCGAGAGGAGCGAGGTCGTCTGGTAGCTCGCCTGAAGCCGGTTCTGCAGCGCGAGGAGCTTCGCGGCGACCTCCTCCACCGGGGCCTCCTCGATGCCGCCGAGCTGGTCGCGCAGGATCGCCTCGGACGCCCGATGACGCTCCACGGCCCCGGCCATCGCCGACTGCGCGGCGCCGAGCTCGATGCCGACATCCGAGATCTTCTGATCGCTCGCTGCGGGCGTGAGATTGCCGGCGACGCGGCTGAGCGTCCCCTCGTAGCGAGCCCGGTCGCCGTCGCTGAAATCATCGGCCGCGAGCACGGCGAGCTGCGAGAGAAGCCGGGTGAAGCCCTGCTCGTTCGCCTGCGCGCCGACGGAGACCGAGCGCCCTTCGTCGATGCGCACGGCGGCGGTCGAGCGGGCGAAGGCCGGGTCCTGCGTATCGCCGTAATACCAGTTGGCGGGGTTCGCGAAGAAATCGTCGGAGGCTTGCACGGCGGAAGCCGCGGCGAGCGCCCCCGTCGCCTTCGCGCCGACGGCCGCGCCGAGCGCGGTCGAGATATTGGCCGCCGTCGTAGCCTCGTCGGCGCCGATGGTGAACTCGCCGGCGCCGGGCGTCGCGGAATCCGTCGCGGTCAGCGTGATCGTCTCCTGGCTGCCGTCGGGGAGCGACAGCGTGACGCTGAAGCTCGCGCCGGCGGCGGGTACGGAGGCGACGGTGATCGTCGCGGACGGGTCGCCCGGGCCGAAGGGCGCGATGGTGATCGCCCCGCTCGACGAGGTAGCGGATTCAAGCTGGAAGCCCTGCGCGCCGGTCTTCGACAGGGTGACGTTCGCGCCGGCGGCGGGACCGACTTCGAGGAAGCCCGTATCCGTCGCATTCGCGCCCTGATCGATCCGCGCCTGCGTGATCGCCGCGCCCACGCCGTCGACGATGGTCTGGTAGTTCGCGACCGGCTTCTGGTCGTGCGTCCTGCCAGAAAAGAGATGCCGGCCGCCGGCCTCGACATTGAGGAGGTCGATCGCCAGCGCGAGATCGCCCTGCGCCTTGATCTGTTCGAGCGGGCGACCGCCGCCGACAACGCCGGACGACGGCGCGAGCGCGCCGGCGCGCGTCTGCGAGGCGATCTGCGCAAGACCCTGCGTGTTCTGTAACATCAGCTTGAGGCGCAGGTCGGCGTCCTTGACGTTGGTCTGGAAGCTCGCCAGCGTCGAGAGGCGGGCGCGCAGATCCAGCGCCGCGCCACGCTTGACGCCCAGCTGGGCGAAGCTGTCGGCGCGCCGGCCGGTGGTGAGCTGGCGTTCGAGGTCAACGCCCTGCCGGCGAAGCTGCACGAACATATCGGCAGTGCGGCGGGAATCGACGGCTCCGGGGGCGAAGGGGGCGATGGTCATCGGTCAGTCCCTCAAATCCGCATCAGCATGTCCATCATGTCCCGCACTGCGGTCATGACGCGGGCGTTCGCCCCGTAGGCGGTCTGCAGCTGCAGGAGCTGGGCCATTTCCTGGTCGATGTTGACCGCCGAGGTCTCCGCGAAACGGGATTCGACGGTGGCGAGCGCGATGCGCTGGCCCTCGTCGAGGCGCTGGGCGGACTGCGTTGCCGCGCCCTGCATCTCGACGACTCGACGCCCGAAATCGGAGACGGAGCCCGTGAAGGGCGCCGCGACCCCGCCGATGCCGGCCTGCGGCGCAAAGACCTGCCGTCCGCTCGTGAGCGCGTCGAGCGCGGCGAGCGGGCGGGTCGGATCGCCTTGCGGCGTGGTCCCGTCCATGCGCACGAGGAGCGAGCGGTCGGCGACGACGGCCGGGTTCACGGCGAGGCGCTGCGCGAAGCCCGTCAACTGGCCGCCGACGCCCGTGAAGGGCGCATTCGCGGCTGAGCGATCGACGAAGAGCGGGAACTGCGCCGCGCCGGCGCCGGTCGTGGTGACCGTGTAGCTGGCTCCGAGCACGGCGCTTTGCGCGGGCAGCCCGTTGATGCGCCATTCGCCGCCGCCGGGGTCGTCGACCGTGACGCCGGCGAAGCCCGCGCCCGTGATCGCCGCCTCGAGATCGGCGCGCGTGGCGGGCTGGGGCACGGAGAAGCGCTGGAACTGGCCGCCGATCACAAGATCGACGGTCACCGGCTGGTCGGTGAAATTCGCGTCGAAAGTGATGGTGCTCGTCGCCGTGTCGATGGTCGCCGGAGCGTCCGAGAAGGCGCGAGAGAGCCCGGCGGCGAGCTCGTCGAGCTGGCGTTGCGCCTGCGGCAGGATCGCGTCGCGCATCTCCAGCGCGGCGGCGATCTCGCCCGAACGGATGGCGCCGCCTGCGATGAGGTCGAAGCTCGACCCGGCGACGGACACTGCGCGGATCACGCCGACGGTGGAATTCGCCGGATCGTAGGCCATGCCGGCGTCGAGCGCGGGGCGCCGGTCGAAGGTCAGCTGCGTCGGGTTCACGCCGTCGAACAGGGTCGCGCCCGTGCCGGTGCGGATCGTGACGGAGCCGTTCTGGCCCTTCTCCACCTCGATATCCATCAGCGCGGACAATTCGCCGATCATCCGGTCGCGCTCGTCCTCCAGCGCGGCCGAGCCGCCCCGGAAGCTCTCGGCGGTGATCTTCCGGTTGGTCTCGGCGATGCCGGTGAGAAGTTCGTTGGCGCGCTTGACGGCGGCGTCGATGCGCCCCTCGGCCTGCGTGCGCAGGTCCTGCACCCCCTGCGCGGCCGAGCCGATGCGCGCGGCCAGCGTCTGGGCCTTGTCGAGGACGGCGGCGCGGGCCGCGAAGTCGGACGGATCATTGACCAGCATCGACAGGGATTCGCTGAAGGCGTTCATCATGCCGTCGAGCGAGGAGGCTGTCCCCGGCGCGCCGAACAGGCGGTCGAGGGAGGTGGCGAATTCAGCGCGGGTCTTGGTGTAGTTGGCGGCGGAGGTCTCGGTGCGCAGTTGTTTCTGCACGAGCGTGTCGAGAATGCGCTGCACTGCGCCCGCCTTGACGCCGGCGCTGTTGGCGCCGGTGAGCGTCTGGACGGGCGAAAGGGTCTTGCGCGTGTAGCCGATGGAATCGGCGTTGGCGACATTCTGCGAAACGAGATTGATTCCGGCCTGCGTGGTGCGCAGACCCGATACAGCCGCATTCAGCGCTGACATCAGCGACATGGCCCATACCTCCTGGGGGCTCGCCTGCGTCGCGTGTCCGGCTGTCGACGCAGGGCGTGCCGGAATTCTCCCGGCAACGTTCATGCCAGCGCCAAACCCTTTCCGAATCCTTGCGTGAATTGAAGTGAGGCCGGAGGAACCCGGCGAAATCGACCGGGTCGGGCCGCAAACCCGGCAATTCCTGCCGGGAGGCCTAACGCTTCGTTAACGCGCCGCGTCGGGCTCGGGCGGCCCCTTGGCGCCCGAAAGCAGCCCGCCCGCCACGTCTCGGAAGCCCGGCGGCGGGGAGCCTACGAAGGGCAGCGGGCGGCAGACGGCGATGGCGGCGAGGCCGAGCCGCGCCGTCATCAGCCCGTTGACGACGCCCTCCCCCATACGCGCCGAGACGCGCGCGGCGAGGCCGAGACCGAGCGCCTGCTGGATGAGGTCGTCGCCCATGGCCATCCCGCCGGTGACGGTCAGATGCGCGATCGCAGAACGCGCGAGCCGCATGAAGCCGAGCGCTCCGGGGCGCCCGCCGTAGATCACCGCTACCCGGGAGAGGAGGCGCGCCGATGAATACAGCACGAAGGCGACGTCGATGATCGCGCGCGGGCTCACCGCCGTGACGAGCGAGACCTGCCGCGCGGCGTCGGCGACCGCGCGGCGCGCACGGGCGTCGCGATCCGCGAGAAGCGCGCGCTCGGCGAGGATCAGCCGGTCGCGCGCGTCGAGGATGGATTCGCGCGCCGCCTCGACCTCGGCGCGTCCGCGCGCCGCCTCCGGCCGTCCGGCGTAGAAGGAGACAAGCCCGTCCACGAGGGCGCGGGCGGCGTCGGGGTCTTCATCGGCGAGGCAGGAGAGCGCCTGCGCGCGCAGGTGCTCGATCTTCCGCTCGCGCCAGAGGCCCGACAGCTCGCGTCCGACGACGGCAACCAGCGCCGTCGCAGCGAGAAGCGCGAGCGCCAAAGCCGCCCAGCCGAGCCACGGGGCTATTCCGAAGAGCGAACGGACGAGCGCTTCCGCCCAGACGCCGAGCGCCAGAACGACGAGCGCGAAGGCGCTCGATGCAAGGAGCGATCCCCACGGGATGCGGCGACGCCGGGCGGAGCCGCCCCTCCCCTCGCCCGGCGGGTCGATGATCTCGTCGGGGTCGCGGCTGATGCGCACGCCGTCGGCGGCGATGATCTCGCCGTCCTCGGGAGCCTCGGCGGGCGAAGCGCCGAAGCGCCAGGCGCGGGGCTTGCTGGTCATCGGCGCGACCTCCTCATGGCAGCCGGTCCCCGATCAGGAATTCGAGCGCGCGGTCGAGGCGGATGAAAGGCAGGCGCGGATCGCCGCCGGGCCGGCCGGGCGCGACCGACGCCGGACGAAAGCGCGGAAAGCGCAGGGAACCGGGCTCGATCGCGCCCCGGAAGATCGCCGTCGGATCCTCCGGCAGATCGCCGGGAAACACCGCCGCCTCCGTGTGGCCGTCGAAAACCTCGTCGCCGATGCGCTCGCCCGCCTCCGGCGTTCCGGCGACGGCCTTCAGGATGTGGGCGCCGTCGCGCACCGTGGTCTCGTGCGTGGCGCGCAGCGAGGCGAGCGCGACCGCGCCGACCTGCGCCCCCGCCGCTTGAACCCGCCGCATCGCGCGCTCGACGAGCATCCGCAGGATCGCCTCGAGCCGCCTGTGCTGCACCTGGTGGAGGTGGTCGGCCTTGGTCGCGGCGAAGAGCACCCTGTCGGCGCGCGGCGCGAAAATCGAGGAGAGGACGCTGTTGCGCCCGGCGCGCACGCTCATCAGCACCCGGTCGAGCGCGCGCTCCAATTCCGCGAGCGCCAGCGGGCCGGAATCGATCGCGGCGAGCACGTCAATGAGCACGATCTGCCGGTCGATGCGCTGGAAGTGGTCACGGAAGAAGGGCCGCACGACGTGGCGAAGATAGGCGTCATAGCGCCGGCGCATCAGCGCTCCGAGGCTGCCCGAGGGCGGGCGCGCGCCATCCGCGAGCGCGAGCGGCGCGAAGGTCAGGGCGGGCGAGCCGGCGAGGTCGCCGGGCATCAGAAAGCGCCCCGGCGGCGTGGTCGCGACCGATTCCGGCCCGTCGCGCAGGGCGAAGAGATAGGCCTTGAAGAGGTCGCTCGCGCGCCCGATGACGCTCTCGTCTGCCCGTGAGGCGGGATCGAGGGTCGCCAGATGCTCCCGCCATTCCCGGGCGAGGCCGCGCTTGTCGGGCGAGTCCGACGCCGCGATGGTGGCGCGCGACCACGATTCGAAATCCTCGTCGAGCAGCGCGAGGTCGAGGAGCCATTCGCCGGGATAATCGACGATGTCGAGGGTCAGCGAAGACGGTCCCGAGAGCCATGCGCCGGCGCCGCGCTCGTAGTCGATGGCGATGCGCAACTCGTTGATCCGCGTCGTCGAATGCGGCCAGCGCCGCTCCTCGACGAGCGCGGCGAGATGCTCCTCATAGGGAAAGCGCGGCACGGCGTCGTCCGGCTGGGGCGCGAGCCGCGCGCGGCGTATCCGCCCCTCCGCCGAAGCCCGGAAGGCCGGCATCGCGGCGTTCGTCAGAAGATTGTGCACGAGCGCGGTGGTGAACACCGTCTTCCCCGAACGCGCGAGCCCGGTCACGCCGATGCGCAGCGTCGGCGCGACGACGTTCGCGGCGTAATCGCCGAGATTACGCAGCGCGTCGGCGGCGGAGCGGGCGAGGGGAAATTCTGGCGGCACCGGATCAAGGCTCGTGGAAGGTTCGACCTCTAGTTAAGCGCGCGAGGCGTGCGGCGCCACCCTTGACCTGCGACGACCGGCCAATGCGTGTCCTGCGGCGCTAAGGCCAAATCCCCGTCGCGCCGTTCGCTCTTGACCCCCCGGCGTGCAGGGCGAAGGATCGGGCGCGAAAAAGAAGAGCAGTCGGAGGAACAGATGGATCTGGGCGCGAGGCTGAAAGGCCGGCACGTGCTGGTGACGGGCGCGTCGAGCGGGCTCGGCGAGCATTTCGCGAGGCTTTGCGCGCGGCACGGCGCCCGCGTCTCGGTCGGCGCGCGCCGCCGCGAAAAGCTCGACCTTCTCGTGGCGGAGCTGCGCGAGGCCGGCGCCCTCGAGGCCCGCGCCTATGCCCTCGACGTCACGGACGAGGCGTCGATCAAATCCTGTTTCAACGACCTCGCCGCGCCCCTCGACACGCTCGTCAACAACGCGGGCGTCGCGCTGGCCTCCTCCGCGCTCGACACGCCGCTCGCCGATTTCGACTCCGTGATCGCCACGAACCTGCGCGGCGTCTGGGCCATGTCGACGCAGGCGGCGGCGCGCTGGCGCGACGAGGGGCGCGAGGGCGCGATCGTCAACATCGCCTCGATCCTCAGCGCGCGCGTGAGCGGGGGCGTCGCGCCCTACGCCGTCTCGAAGGCCGCCGTGAAGCAGGCGACGCATGCGCTGGCGCTCGAATGGGCGCGGTACGGCGTGCGCGTCAACGCGCTCGCGCCGGGCTATATCGAGACCGAGATCAACGCCGAGTTCTTCGCCTCGCCGCCCGGCCAGGCCATGATCAAGCGCATCCCGATGCGCCGGCTGGGACGCCCCGAGGATCTCGACGCCGCCTTCCTGCTGCTCGCGGGCGACGCCGCGCCGTGGATGACGGGCGCCTTCGTCCCCGTCGATGGCGGCCATCTCGTCTCGGGCCTCTGACGCATCGCCACCCATCGAGGATCGCCATGGATTTCCGCATCTCCCCGCGCATCGAGGATTACCGCGCGCGCATCGCCGCCTTCGTTGAGAGCGAGCTGCTGCCGCTCGAATCGCGCGCCGACACTTTCGACGAACACGAGAACATCCGCCTCGGCCTGCTCGACACCCTGCGCGCCAAGGCGAAGGCGCAGGGGCTGTGGTGCCTCCAGCTCAAGCGCGAGAGCGGCGGGCAGGAGCTCGGATTCGTCGGCATGGCGGTCTGCTACGAGGCGATGAACCGTTCGATCTTCGGCCCTGTCGTCTTCAACTCGGCCGCACCCGACGACGGCAACATGATGATGCTGGAAAAGATCGGGACGCCCGCCCAGAAGGAGCGCTGGCTCGCGCCGCTCGTTTCGGGCGAGGTCCGTTCGGCGTTTGCGATGACAGAGCCCCATCCCGGCGGCGGGTCCGATCCCTCGATGATCGCGACGCGCGCCGAGAGGCACGGCGACGTCTATCGCGTCCACGGCGGCAAGTGGTTCATCACCGGCGCCGGCGAGGCGAGCCATTTCGTCGTGATGGCGCGCACCTCCGACGATCCCCGCTACGGCCTCACGGCGCTACTCTACCACAAGGATCAGCCCGGCTGGGAGATCGTGCGGCGCATCGCGATCATGGGGCCGGAGGAGCATGGCGGGCATTGCGAGATCGCCTATGACGGGCTCGAGATTCCGGCGGAGAACGTGCTGCTGGAAGAGGGTCAGGGCCTCAAGGTCACGCAGATCCGGCTCGGTCCGGCCCGCCTCACGCATTGCATGCGCTGGCTCGGCCTCGCCAAGCGCTGCGTCGAGATCGCCCGCGAATACGCGGCGAGCCGCGAGGGTTTCGGCGTGCGGCTGAAGGACCGCGAGAGCGTGCAGCTCATGCTCGGCGGCATCGCCATGAAGATCGAGATCGGCAGGCTGCTGGTGATGAAGGCGGCCTGGGCGCTGGAGCAGGGCTCCTTCGCGCGTCAGGAGGTGTCGATGGCCAAGATTCAGGTCGCCAACGTCCTGCACGAAGCCGCCGACATCGCCATCCAGATCAACGGCGCGCGCGGCTATTCGAAGGACACGGTGCTCGAATGGATCTACCGCTACGCCCGGCAGGCCCGCCTCGTCGACGGCGCGGACGAGGTGCACCGCATGGTGCTCAACCGGGCGCTCGAAGCGGACGGGAGCGATTTCTGGCGCTGGCCGGTGGCGGAGACTTGAACGATACGCGGCTTTCCATTTCGCCGCAGGACGATGATACGATTGCGCTTTCCGGTGGAGAGCCTATCGTCGTTCCATGTCGCCACAGACGCCGTCACATCCTGATCGCCCCTCCCGATCGCTCGTCGATCTCGACGAGCGGTCACGCGAGATTTTCCGCCGGATCGTCGAGAACTATCTGACCTCCGGCGAACCGCTCGGCTCGCGCAACATTTCGCGCCTGATCTCGACGCCGCTTTCGCCGGCGAGCGTGCGCAACGTCATGGCCGATCTCGAACAGGCGGGTCTCGTCTACGCGCCGCACACGAGCGCGGGCCGCCTGCCGACCGAATCGGGCCTGCGCTTCTTCGTCGACGCCATGCTGGAGATCGGCGATCTCGACGGGGAGGAGCGCGAGCGAATCGACGTGCAGATGCGCGCCGCCGCTTCAGAGCACAATTTCGAAAGCGCCCTGGCCCAGGCGACTTCCATGCTCTCCGGGCTTTCGCGCGGCGCTGGCGTCGTCGTCACCAGCAAGCAGGATGCGCCCCTCAAGCATATCGAGTTCGTCCGCCTCGACCCGGCGCGCGCCCTTGTCGTGCTCGTGTCGGAGGACGGCTCGGTGGAGAACCGCGTTCTCGACCTGCCGCCGGGCCTTCCGGCCTCGGCGCTGACGGAAGCCGGCAACTTCCTCAACGCCCGCATCCGCGGCAAGACGATCGGCGAGATCAAGACGGAGACGCTGACGATTCGCGAGACGATGGAGCGCGAACTCGACGCGCTCACCGCGCGGCTCATCGAGGCGGGTGTGGCGCTGCCCTCGAATGCGGGCGACGGTCGCCACCTTATCGTGCGTGGTCAGGCGAACCTCCTCGATGATCTCAAGGCCGTCGACGATCTGGAGCGCATACGCCTGCTCTTCGAGGATCTGGAGACGCAGACCGACGTGATCGAGCTTCTCACCCGCGCCGAAAACGGCGAGGGCGTGCGCATCTATATCGGCTCGGAGAACAAGCTGTTCTCGCTATCGGGCTCGTCCCTCGTCGCGGCGCCCTTCCGTGACCCGAATCAGAAGATCGTAGGCGTGCTGGGCGTGATCGGCCCGACGCGGCTGAATTACGCGCGCATCGTGCCGATGGTGGATTACACCGCGCGGGTGCTGACGAAGATCATGGAAGGCGGGCGTTCGGGATGAGGCGTGGGCGCGGATGGCGCATTCGCCTGAGATTGCGGCGGGCAGACGATGCCGACATTTCTTGAATTCTTCGCGGGCGGCGGCCTCGTCCGCGCCGGCCTCGGGCCGGGCTGGACCTGCCTCCTCGCCAACGACATCGATCCGATGAAAGCCGCCGCCTATTCGCTGAACTGGGGCGAGGCGGAATTCGTGCTGGGCGACGTCAAAGCCATCGCCTCCGATCAAATCCCCGGCCGCGCGGACCTGCTCTGGGGTTCGTTTCCCTGTCAGGATCTCTCGCTCGCCGGCGCCGGGCGGGGGCTCGCAGGCGAGCGATCGGGGACGTTTAGGTCGCTGGAGAGGATAGTCGCGCAATTGCGGGCGCAGGATCGCGCGCCGCCGCTCGTATGCGTCGAGAACGTCGTGGGGCTCCTCACCTCGAATAGCGGGCGCGATTTCGCCGAGGTCGTCGCGAGCTTCGTCCGCCTCGGCTACCGCGTCGGCGCCATGGTGATCGACGCGGCGCGCTTCACGCCGCAATCGCGGCCGCGCCTCTTCGTCGTCGCGGCCTGCGGGAGCCTCGCGATCGATGATGCGCTGCTCGACGGCGAAGGCGCGCGCTGGTGGTCGACGCCCGCTCTGGAGCGCGCCCGCGCGCAGCTTCCCGACGAGAGTCGTCAGCGCTTTATCCGCTGGCGACTGCCCGGGCCGCCGGCGCCCAACGCGCGCCTCGGGGACATTGTGGAGGACGATCCCAGAGGCGTCGCCTGGCATACGCCCGAACAGACGCAGCGCCTCCTCGCGCTGATGGCCCCGCTGCACCGGACGCGCGTGGAAGCCGCAAAGGGCGCCGGGCGGCGGATGGTGGGCGGCCTCTATCGCCGCACCCGGAGCGAGCGCGACGGCGTCTCCCGCCAGCGCGCGGAAGTGCGCTTCGACGGCCTCGCCGGCTGCCTGCGCACCCCCGCCGGCGGATCGAGCCGCCAGACGCTGCTCGTCGTCGAGGGAGAGCGCGTTCGCTCCCGGCTGTTGTCGCCACGCGAGGCGGCGCGGCTGATGGGGTTGCCCGATTCGTTTCGCCTGCCGGCGCGCTACAACGACGCCTGTCACGTCCTCGGGGACGGCGTGGCCGCGCCGGCCGTGCGCCATCTCGCCGCACATCTCTTCGAGCCGCTGCTCGCCCGAGCCGCGCACGGCGCGATGGCGGCGGAGTGAGGCGGGCCCGTGACGCAGCCGCCCTCCCCCCAGCGCAGCGCCGTCATGCGCGCCGTGAAGGGCCGCGACACGGGTCCCGAGCGGCGCCTGCGCTCGCTCATCCATGCGATGGGCTACCGCTTCCGCCTGCACGGGCGCGATCTGCCGGGCAAGCCCGACATCGTGTTTCGCCGCCGGCGCAAGGCGATCTTCGTGCATGGCTGTTTCTGGCACGGCCACGATTGCCCGCGCGGGGCGCGCGCGCCGAAAACGAACGCCGTCTACTGGCGCGAGAAGATCGCCCGCAACCGGGCCCGCGACGCGCGCAACGAGGCGGCCCTGCGCGAGGCCGGGTGGTCGATCGAAACAATCTGGGAATGCGAGTTGCGCGACGCGGACGCTCTGCGCGAGAGGCTTTTCGCCTTCCTTGGCCCGGCCCGCCTCGAGAACTTGACCGGAAGGTCGCCATAAATCGCTCGCCGCCCCGCCTTGCGGCCAAATTGCGGCGAACCTATATCACCGCGCAACCGGGAAGGCGGCCCGTGACGTCCTTGCGATCGATCGGGGGCCTTCCCATCTCAGGCCAAGTCAACAGTTCAAAAGCCAGCCATGGGCCGGGCAGCTACGGGGCTCGGCGGTCTGCTTGAAAGTGAGGGATCCCGCCATGGGTAAAGTTATCGGTATCGACCTTGGTACGACCAATTCCTGCGTCGCCGTGATGGACGGCTCTGCGGGCAAGGTTATTGAGAATTCTGAAGGCGCGCGTACCACGCCGTCCATCGTTGCGTTCACGGATGAAGGCGAGCGCCTCGTCGGCCAGCCGGCCAAGCGCCAGGCGGTCACCAATCCCGAGCGCACCTTCTTCGCCATCAAGCGCCTGATCGGCCGCACCTATGACGATCCGATGACGCAGAAGGACAAGGGCCTCGTGCCCTACAAGATCGTCAAGGCTTCCAACGGCGACGCCTGGGTCGAGTCCGACGGCAAGCAGTTTTCGCCCTCGCAGATCTCCGCCTTCACGCTGCAGAAGATGAAAGAGACCGCCGAGGCGCATCTCGGCCAGCCGGTCACGCAGGCCGTGATCACCGTCCCCGCCTATTTCAACGACGCCCAGCGTCAGGCGACGAAGGACGCCGGCAAGATCGCCGGCCTCGAGGTGCTGCGCATCATCAACGAGCCCACTGCGGCGGCTCTGGCCTACGGCCTCGACAAGAAGCAGACCGGCACGATCGCGGTCTACGATCTCGGCGGCGGCACCTTCGACGTTTCGATCCTCGAGATCGGCGACGGCGTGTTCGAGGTGAAGTCGACGAACGGCGACACCTTCCTCGGCGGCGAGGATTTCGACATGCGCCTCGTCGAGTACCTCGCCCAGGAGTTCAAGAAGGACCAGGGCATTGACCTCAAGAAGGACAAGCTCGCCCTCCAGCGTCTGAAGGAGGCGGCCGAAAAGGCCAAGATCGAGCTGTCCTCGACCACCCAGACCGAGATCAACCTGCCCTACATCACCGCCGACGCGTCGGGCCCCAAGCACCTGACGATGAAGATCTCGCGCGCCAAGTTCGAGAGCCTCGTCGACGATCTCGTGCAGCGCACGGTCGAGCCCTGCAAGAAAGCGCTCAAGGACGCCGGCCTCTCGGCGGCCGATATCGACGAGGTCGTGCTCGTCGGCGGCATGACGCGCATGCCCAAAATTCAGGAAGTGGTGAAGTCCTTCTTCGGCAAGGAGCCGCACAAGGGCGTCAACCCGGATGAGGTCGTCGCCATCGGCGCGGCGGTGCAGGCGGGCGTCCTGCAGGGCGACGTGAAAGACGTGCTGCTCCTCGACGTGACCCCGCTCTCGCTCGGCATCGAGACGCTCGGCGGCGTGTTCACGCGCCTGATCGACCGCAACACCACGATCCCGACGAAGAAGAGCCAGGTCTTCTCGACGGCGGAAGACAACCAGCAGGCCGTCACGATCCGCGTCTTCCAAGGCGAGCGCGAGATGGCCGCCGACAACAAGATGCTGGGCCAGTTCGATCTGATGGGCATCCCCTCCGCCCCGCGCGGCGTGCCGCAGATCGAGGTCGCCTTCGACATCGACGCCAACGGCATCGTCAACGTGCAGGCCAAGGACAAGGCGACCGGCAAGGAGCAGGCGATCCGCATCCAGGCCTCGGGCGGCCTTACCGACGCGGACATCGAGAAGATGGTCAAGGACGCCGAATCCCACGCCGAGGAGGACAAGAAGCGTCGCGCCCTCGTCGAGGCCCGCAACGGCGCCGAGGCGCTGATCCATTCGACCGAGAAGTCGATGGCGGAATACGGCGACAAGATCTCCGAGAGCGACCGTCAGGGCGTCACGACCGCCATCGACGCCCTGCGCGAGTCGCTGGCGGGCGAGGACGCCGAGGTGATCAAGGCCCGCACCACCGACCTGATGCAGGCTTCCATGAAGCTGGGCGAGGCGATGTACAAGGCCAGCCAGGAATCCGGCGAAGGCGACGGCGACGGCGGCCCCGACGGTGGCGACGGCGATTCCGGGCCCAAGGCGGAAGAGGACGTCATCGACGCCGACTTCCAGGAAGTCGACGACGAAGACAAGAAGAAGAGCGCTTGATGCGCGCATGAGACGCGCGGACGCGCGGTTCCGCCAAACGGGCCGCGCGTTCGTCTGTTTCCGCCCTGTCGTCGCACCCTTGTAGAGCAAGGGAGCGACGCACGGGACGCCAGGCCCGGATCGTCGGCACGCGTATCTCCAGCACCCGGATCTTCATGTCGAAACGCGACTACTACGAAATCCTCGGCGTCCAGAGGAATGCGGATGACAAGGCGCTCAAGAGCGCCTTCCGCAAACTCGCGATGCAGCACCACCCCGACCGCAATCCGGGAAACGCCGAGGCGGAGCAGCGCTTCAGGGAGATCAACGAGGCCTATCAGGCGCTCGCCGACCCCCAGAAACGGGCGGCCTATGACCGCTTCGGCCATGACGCGTTCACGCAGGGCGCGGGCGGCGGTCCCGGCTTCGGGAACGATTTCTCCGACTTCATGTCGGATATCTTCGAGAATTTCTTCGGCGAGACCCGCGGACGCGGACGCCAGAGCGGCGGGCGCGAGCGCGGCGCGGACCTGCGATACAATCTTGAGATCAGCCTCGAGGAAGCCTTCATCGGCAAGACCGAGACCATCGTTTTGCCGACCTCCGTCTCCTGCGAGGCCTGCGGCGGCACGGGCGCCAAGCCCGGCTCCAAGCCCCGCGCCTGTCCGACCTGCGGCGGTTATGGCCGCGTGCGCGCGCAGCAGGGCTTCTTCACCGTCGAGCGCACCTGCCCGAACTGTCACGGGCGCGGCGAGGTGATCGACGACCCTTGCGGCTCCTGCGGCGGCGCGGGGCGCGTGACGCGCGAGCGCACGCTTTCGGTGAACATCCCCGCCGGCGTCGAGGACGGCACCCGCATCCGCCTCGCCGGCGAGGGCGAAGCGGGCCTGCGCGGCGGTCCAGCCGGCGATCTCTACATCTTTCTGTCGATCAAGCCGCATCAGTTCTTCCAGCGCGACGGCGCCGATCTCTTCTCGCGCATGCCCATTTCGATGGTGACGGCCGCGCTCGGCGGCGAGTTCACGACGCCGACGATCGACGGCTCGGACGCAAAGGTGAGAATCCCCGCCGGAACTCAGACCGGCAAGCAGTTCCGGCTGCGCGGCAAGGGCATGCCCGTGCTGCGCTCGCGCGAAGTCGGCGATCTCTACATTCAGGTCGTCATCGAAACGCCGCAGAACCTCACTAAACGTCAAAGGGAGCTGCTGGAGGAGTTCGAAGCGGAATGCTCCAAGGAGACCCATCCCGAAAGCACGGGTTTCCTGTCGCGAGTCCGTGAATTCTTCGACGGGCTCGGCGGTTCCGCTCGGGCTTGACCGCACCGCCCGCGACTGGTGTATGATCGCGGATTGACGACGGAGGGGTGGGAGTGCTCGGCAGCCTACAGCGAAACGCGCAGCGCGTGTCTGCGCGGCACGCGGACAAGTTCGACGACGAGGCGCGCTTCCTGCGGTCTTGGCTCGAAAAGCCCCTGCTCACGGGCGCGGTCGCTCCGTCGGGCAAGGCGCTGGCGCGCACGATGGCGTCCTATGTCGATCCGACGCGGCCCGGCCCGGTCATCGAGCTCGGCCCCGGCACCGGCCCCGTCACCGACGCCCTGATCCGGCGCGGCGTGGAGCAGGAGCGCCTCGTGCTGGTGGAGTTCAATCCCGAATTCTGCAAGCTGCTCGCGAAGCGCTTTCCCCGCGCGACGATCGTCGAGGGCGACGCCTATGACATCGCTGATACGCTGGGCGGCGTCCTGAAGGAGCCGGCTGCGGCCACGGTGTCGAGCCTGCCGCTCTTCACGAAACCCCCGCCCGTACGGCTCGAACTACTGAGGGCGGCGCGCGCCCTCATGGCGCCGGGCGCGCCCTTCATCCAGTTCACCTACGCCGTCATCCCGCCGATCCCGAAGCGGCCGACGGAATACGCCATGAGCAGTTCCGGGCGCATCTGGCTCAACATCCCGCCCGCGCGCGTCTGGGTCTATCGGGGTCTGTGACCCGCCGAATCAGCGCGGACTGGCCAGGAATTCGCCCATCCGCTCGAGCGCCTTGCTGATATCCTCGGCGGATGCCGCGTAGGACAGGCGCAGATAACCTTCCCCGTGAACCCCGAAATCCGGCCCGCCGATGACGGCGACGCCCGCCTCCTCCAGCAATGCGGATGCGAGCGGCTTGGCTTTCCAGCCCGTGCGCGAAATGTTGGGGAAGGCGTAAAAAGCGCCCTTCGGCGTGACGCACGAGACCCCCGGCAGCGCGTTCAAGCCATCGACGACGATGCGCCGGCGGGCATCGAAAGCGGCGAGCATCTCGGCGACGCAATCCTGCGGACCGTCGAGCGCCGCCAGCCCGGCCCATTGCGTCGCCGCGTTGACGCAGGAGAACGAATTCACCGCGAGCTTGCGCGCCGCGTCGAAGTAAGCCTGCGGCCAGACCGACCAGCCGAGTCGCCAGCCCGTCATCGCGTAGGTTTTGGACGCGCCGTCGAGATAGATCAGGCGGTCGCGGATTTCCGGATAGGAGAGCAGCGAGACATGCTGCTCGCCGTCATAGGTCATCGTCCCGTAGATTTCGTCGGACATGATCGCAACGTCGGGATAGCGCGCGAGACCCGCGACGAGCGCGTCGATCTCGGCCTTGGACGTGACGCCGCCGGTGGGATTGGCCGGTGAATTGACGATGACGAGACGCGTGCGCTCGTTGATCAGCGACAGCGTCTCGGCGGCGGAGAAGCCGAAGCCGTTCTCCTCGCGGATCGGCACGGGAACGGGCTTCGCCCCTGTGAACTCGATCATCGAGCGATAGATCGGAAAGCCCGGATCGGGATAGAGGATCTCCACGCCCGGCTCGCCGAACATCAGAATTGCGGAAAACATCGTGACCTTGCCGCCGGGCATGATCATCACCGCCTCGGGCGAGACCTCGACGCTGAAGCGCCGCGCGAGATCGCGAGAGACCGCTTCGCGCAGCGGCATGATGCCGGTCGCGGGCGTGTAGCCGTGATGGCCGTCGCGCAAAGCCTTGATCGCCGCCTCGACGATGTGCGCAGGCGTCGGAAAGTCGGGCTGACCGATGCCGAGATTGATGACGTCGCGCCCCTGCGCCTTCAGCGCGGTCGCCCGCGCGAGGACGGCGAAGGCGTTCTCCTCGCCGATGCGTGAAAAGGCCTCGACGATATGCGGCATTGGTTCCTCTCAGAATTCTTGCGTCCGGCCGGAATTCGACCGCGCATGAGGCCCCGCGCCGCCGATCCTTGTCAATTCGCTTCCATGCAAGGCGGCGGTGGTCGTGGCGCCAACATCGCTCAATCCCGGCGGAACACAACGGTCGCGAGCCAGCCGAAGAACAACGCCATGAAAGCGGTCGCGGCGCCATAGGCCAGGCTGTTCGTTTCCGCCCATCTCGCGATCTGCTCCTCGAAACCCGTCTTGACCAGCTCGAAATTGGTCCGGTCCCGGGCGATGGGCACGCCATCGGTGAAGAGGATGACCTCGACCTCGTAATTGCCCGTGGGCGCCTCGGCCGGCAGCGGAATCGCCGCGCGGAAAATCGTCGGGTTGATGAAGGTCACGCCGCGATCGATCTGGAGATAGAGGCCGTCACGGGCGCGCAGTCGAACCAGCGCCTCGCGGAAGCGCGCATCGCCCGCAGGAGCCGGCTCCGCGCCGGTCTCCGGCTCGAACACCATGTCGGCCCCGAGCCGCAAGCGCCCGCGCATGATCTCGGCCGTGAGCTCGCTCAACGGCCGCGAAGTCAGCAGGGCGTAATAGGAGGGCACGTCGGCGAATTTCGCCTGCGAACGGTTGATCCAGATCGGCCCGAGGCGCTCCTTCTCGCGCACGGTCAGCACCTGCTGGCGCGGCCCGCGCACGATGATCGCCGCGTCGTAACCAGATGCGCGGGCGATGGTCTGGTCGTCGCGCTGTACGGCTCCGAAGACCACCACCTGGGAGCCCGTAAAATTCGAAGTGATGAGCACCTGATGGCTCGACAGAGACGTCAGCAATGTCTCGGCCCCGGCGCCGGCGGCTCCCAGCAGGAGGCCGGCGGCGGTCAACGGCGTAAGGAAAAGACGAAGCAGCGCGCGCATGTCACCCCCCCGTCGCTGCGATGGAGAAGGGCTCGGTCGGTCGCACCACGAGCTCGACCGCGAAACGCACGCCCACGCCCAGAATCAGGAGCGCGAGCAGAAAGCGAAACAGATCGGCGCGCAGATACTGGCCGGCGCGCGCTCCGAACTGCGCCCCGAAGACCCCGCCGAGTATGAGGATCAGCGCCAGCACCGCGTCGACAGCCTGGTTGGCGACAGCGTGCAGGAAAAGGGCCGCCATCGTCGCCCAGAGGATCTGGAACTGTGACGTGCCGACGACGATCGATGTCGGCACCCGGAACACGTAGAGCAGCACCGGCACCATGATGAAGCCGCCGCCGATGCCGAGCACGGCGCCGGCGAAGCCCACGAAAAAGGAAATGCTGAGCAGCGGTATGGCGCTGGCGTAGAGATGGGACCGGTGGAAACGCATCCTGAGCGGCAGGCCGAGATAGGCCGGATGCTCGCCGGCGCGCCGGCGCGGACGCGCCTTTCCCTTTCGCTGAGACCAGAATTCCTTGAGGCTTTCGCGCAGCATCAACCCGCCCACGACGGTGAAGAGCGTCACGTAGGAAAGCACGATCACGAGATCGAGCTGGCCCGCCCGCCGCACGGCCGCGAAGAACCAGACCCCGAGTCCTGTCCCCACGAGCGCCCCGGTCGTGAGCAGCGTCGCCAGTTTGACGTCGAGCGCGTTCCGGCGCAGCGCAGACAGCGCGCTCGTCGTCGACGAGGCGACGATCTGCGCGGTCTGAGTCGCCACGGCGACAGCCGGCGGGATGCCCAGGAAGATCAGGAGCGGCGTCATCAGGAAGCCGCCGCCGATGCCGAACATGCCGGACACGAAGCCGACCGCCGCCCCCAATCCCAAAAGGACGAAAACGTTCACCGACATTTCGGCGATGGGGAGATACAGCTGCACCGGACGACCACCTTCCGCGGCCCACTTACAAGCGAACGCGGCGGCGGAATCAAGCCCCGCCGCTCCTGCTCGGTCTTTTCACTGCGCCGTTGCGCGAATGTGACGGCCCGGCGTCGAAACGGCGCCGCAAGCGATCGTCGCGCCGTTCAGCCCGCGAAGGCGGGGCTCCCGGCCTGACGCGCCTGCGGAGAGTCGATCGACGAAGCCGGGAAAGCGACCTCGTTCGCCTCCGGGCGCGGAACCTCGGGACGCCAACCTTCGACCCTGGCGCGCGCAATGGCGAGCGAGCGCTCGTCGAGACGGGAGGCGACTTCGTCGCGCTTGCCGGCCGCGTCAGTGTCGCCCTGTTGCGCAGCGACGGCGAACCAGACGAAGGATTCTTCAAGGTCCTGCTGTGCGCCGAGACCGCGTGCGAGCAGAACCGCGAGATTGTACTGGCTATCGCGAACGCCGTGCTCGGCGGCGCGACGGAACCAGCCCAGAGCGGCGGAATAATCGGGCGCTCCGTTCACACCCTCAGCGAGCAGAACGGCGAGATTGTGCATGGCGCGCGCGTTGCCGCCCTCGGCGGCGCGCTGATACCAGAGCGACGCAAGCGAGAAATCGCGCGTTACCCCGATGCCCTTCTCGTAGTGATTTCCGATGCGAAACTGCGCAGGCACGAGGCCGTGCGCGGCGGCGCGCTCGAAGAGCTTGGCCGCGAGCGCGGGATCGCGATTCATGTCCCGCCCGTCGGCCGCGCGGGAAGCGAATTCGTAGACCGCTGAAACGTCCCCGGCCAGCACCGCCTTACGCAGATCCTCGGGCCCGGCTTCGGCTGGCAACTCTTCGGCCGAGACCATGCTCGGATAGAGCGTGGTCGCGCGCGCGGGCATGGCCGTGGCGGCGAAGGGTTGGCTCCCGATATCCTCTCCGGACGCGGCCCGGGCGGCGGGGTGACGGCGCGGCGGCAGCGCGGGGGCGACGCCGGTATGCACGGTCTCGCCATCGATCACGGGCGCCTCGCCGAGCGGCAAGAGATCGTCCATGCCGATCACGGCGGGTTCCTGTGGAACCGCGAAGCCCGCGTCGATCGAGGCCGTGACGGTCGGGAATTCGCGCCGATCGTCTTCGCCCTCGACCGCTGCGAGGGCGGGCGCGCGCTCCGGCAGAGCAGCGGCCGGCGCCGGGTCCGGCGCCACGTCGGCGAGAACGGGGTCGGCGAATTCGCGCGGCTCGCCGGCAAGGTCGGCGTTCTCCACGCTGCTGATGACCGAGGAGCCGATCTGGAAAGCGCCGATCGCGAGCACAACGGCGGCTGCCGCCATGAGCAGCGGCCTGCGACGGCCGGCGACAGCGGCCGCGACGGCGCTCTTGTCGGGCATTCCGGCGCGGAGCGCGCCCGCGCGGGCGTCGACGGAGGGGCCGCGGCGACCGGCGGCGGCGGCCTCGGCGGCGGCGTTCTGGGCGGCGCGGCGCGCGGCGGCGATGAAGCTCGCCTTGATCAGGGCGGGATCGCCGGCATCCGCCCCAGCCTGGGAGCGAGGACGCCCGACTCCGGGCTCGAGGGGCACGTCTCCGCCGAGCGAGCCCACGGTCGCGACCGGGCGGTCGGCTTCGTCGTGGAGTGAAACGCCAGTGGCGGCGGAGCCGATGCCGGCCCGCGACTTGGCGAGGTCGAGCAGGCCCGCAGGCGTTATTTCGGGACGGAACGAAGCGTTCGCCACAGGCGCAGACGGCCGGCGCGCGTCGGTCTTGAATTCGCTCCTGATTTCGGATTTCGCGTCCGGCCTCGCCGGGGCGGCGGAGGGCTCCGCCGGGCGCGGCTGCGCGCGACGCTTCTGCGCGTTCGCGGCGCGGGCCTGCTGCGTGGCGGGCTGCATGCGCGACTCGAGCGAGGCGAGACGTTCGACGAGCTTGTCGAGCGTGCTCTGGACGCCGCCGACCGCCTCGACGCCGCGCGCCTGCGCCTGAGATTGCAGTTCCTTGATCTCGGAGAGCGAGCGCGAGAGTTCGTCGATATCGGCGTTCGCGGCGGTTTCCGCGAAGGATGAGCGGGACAGCGTGCCGAAGCTGTCGGCGACGGCCGAACGGGCGGCGCTGGCGACGGCCTCGACGCTCGCGTCGCGCTCACTTTCGAGCTTGCGCGCGATGGCGTCGATCTGGGATTCAAGCGCATCGACGGTTTCCGCGCCCGCGTTGGGTCGATCGGCGGCGTCGAGCCGGGTGGCGAGTTGCGCCAGCATGTCCTCGAGGGTGCGCACGCCCCCGCGCACGTCGATGGCGCGGACGTTTTCGTCGAGCCGGTCGATACGCTCGATCAGTGCGCCGAGCTCCGGCGAGCGGCTCGCGGGAACGCTGGCGAGCGCGGTTTCGAGGCCGGCGCGCATTTCGTCGAAGGCCTGCCCGAAATCCGGGCGCGCCTCGGCGCGGATGTCTTCGAGCTTCTCCGCGAGCCTCGCGATCTGCTCGGTCACCGGGGCGAGGTCGACTTTGGAGCGCTCGTGCGCCAGCTGGTCGATGCGCGCCTTCAATGCGCCGAACTCCGTCGGCAGGGCGGACTTGACGTCGGCCAGGCCCGTCACGAGGCCGCGCCGCAGCTGCGTCAGTTCCCTGCCGAGATCATGCCCGGGACGCTCCTGAGCCAACCGGTCGATGCTCGCCTTGAGCGCGTTGATTTCGGCCGGCGCGGCGGAACGGATGTCGGAGAGGGTCGCCTCGACGCTGCGTCGCAATTCGCCGAGTTCGCGGCCGAGATCCGGCTGGCTGTCCGCGATAGCTTCGATACTGTCTCCCAGCGCGGCGACGCGCTCCGAAAGGGCCTCGATATCTGCGGCTTTCGCGCCGTCGCGCAGATCGACGAGTCCTGCCGCCATGGCGGCGAGCTCGCGAGACAAAAGCTCGGTCTCACGCTTGCCGGCGGAAGCCGCCAGGGAATCCAGCCTATCGACGATCGATCCATATTGCTTTTCGAGGGCGGAAAAGTCGGGGCCCTCGGCGTCGTCCGGGGCCTTCTTGATCGCTCCGCGGATTTCTTCGACCGCGCTGCGCAGTCCGGCGAAATCGACCGGCGTGACCTGATTTCGGGCGAGATGACCTACCCGATGCGACAGATCGCGGATGTTCTCCTGCAGATCGGCGAGGCGCTGCGGGTCCGCGAGCTTCGACAGGGAATCGCGAACGGTTTCCAGTTCACGCCCGAGCGCCGTGGCGAGCCTCTGATCGGAAGAGGCGAATTCCTCGACGCGCGCGCTGAGCGCACGGAATTCCCGGCCGGCTTCGCCGTAGGCGCCGCTGGCGGCCTCGGCCGCGATCCGGTCAATCTCGGCCTGCACCCTTTCGATCAGCCCGTTGATGCGCGCGAGATCCGTCTCACGGCCTGCCTTCGCGGCGGCGACGGCCTCGCGGGACAACTCCTTCAAATCGATTTCAAGCGCGGCGATATCGTCGCGGGTCGCGAGCGTCGCAACCCGATCGGCCAGATCGCCGACGCCACGCCGAAGCTGCGAGGCTGCGCCAGCCGTTTCCGCGCGGTTGGGCCGGATCGTCTCCAGCTGGCTCGCGAGCCGGGCGATGTCGGAGCGCAGCGCGTCCAGCCTGTCGCCGGACGCGGCTTTCGCCGCCGGCTCTTCGCGGCCGGCCTCGGCGTTCGATTGTCCCAGCTTGCCCGAGATCGACGCAATGCGCTGTTCGAAGCCGCGCAGGGCGCTTTCGACTTGCGCGGCCTGCGATGTAGCCGCGGGACGGCGCTCGTCAGGGTCCGAGAACCGCGCAAGCTGGCCTTCGATCTTGCCCATGGCCTCCATCGCGGCGCCGACGGACGGATTTCGCCCCTCGACGACCTTGCGTTCGATGTCGTCGAGGCGCTTCGTCATCAGGGCCAGCGCCTCGCCGAGCACGTTGGCGGTGCGATCCTGGCGCTCCAGCGCCATGCGCGTTCCCTCGGAGAGAAGGCGCGTGCTTTCGCTCATGCGGTCTTCGGCCCGCTCGATCCAGCGGGCGACGGAGTCGAGCGCGTCTGCGGTTCGCGTCGCGCTTTCGCGCGCCTTGCGTTCGGCCTCGGCGCCGACGGCGGCGACGATGGCGTCGACGCCGCGAACAGGAGCGTCATGGCCGCGTTGCTGCGCTTGCGCCTGCGCGTTACGCCCCCGCGTCACCCGGGCGATCCGGGATGCGACGGCGTCGAGATCGTCATAGCCATGCGCCTGCGGCTGCGCGGGCGCGGGGCGGCGACGAACGGTCGGCGGATTTTCGGCGAAAGCGCGGGCGGCGCGGTCGGAAATGGTGGCGTGGAGCCAGTCGTCGAGGCTGACCCCGGCGCGACGGGCGGCCTCGCGGGCGGCGTCTCGCGTATCGGGATCCAGCCCGTCGAGGTACCAGGGGACGTTTCCGTGGACGTTCTGTCGCATCGCCGCGCCTCGGCTCACAGAGGGGCGTGCCTCTCGCGCCGCCGACGCCGCCCCTGCGCGCCGACCTGCCGGACGCCCCTTCCACTTCCCTGCGGAATCATGAAACCGGCGTCTTACCCCCAACTCTTTCGCGTTAGGGTAAACAGCGGGTTAATAGATCACTGATAGATTGTTAAAATCCGTCGATCACGGCGCAGGGGCGAACAGCCATAAGCCTTTTGCGGCAGGGATTGTCGATACAACCTCGCGCCCGGCGCGCAACAGCGTCCGACCGAAAGTTGCAGCGAGGTTAATTTCCGGTCGGGTCGCGCAGGCCGGCGGAGCGCCGCGACGGGCCTTCGTCAGCGAAAGGACGTGTAGCCGACGGCCTGATCCGGCGCGATCGGGTAAGCGCCCGGCATGAGATCGACGCGGCGGTCGGAACCGGCGTCGCCACGGCGCGGTGGCCGCGGCTGGGACGTCTCGGCGGCGGCCGGCGTGGGGCTCGTTTCGGAGCGCGATGAGCCGCCGAAGAGATTCAGCGAAAACAGATCCCCGAAGAGGCGCTGATGCAGAGGCCTTTCCTCGGAAGCGCTGGCGCGCGCCACGCTCGTCACGCCCGGCGAAGCGGCAGGCTGCTGGCCGGCGGCCGGAGCGGACACGGGCGCCGGCGCAGCGGCGACGGCGGTTTCCGTCGGACGACCGCTCGAATCGACCGGGATCTCGCGGCGGCCCGCGACGATCGCGTCGGGGCGGCTGACCATGCCGAGGCGACGGGCGCGGCTGGAGACCTGATTCGGGTTCTCCGCGTTGCCCAGCGCGACGGCGTATTGGCGGAACGTCTCATGGCTGCCGCCGTCGTCATAGACGATGCGCACGGCCGGCGCGCCCTTCTTGACGAGCTCCGCGATGCGGATCTCGTCCTGCGCGTTCTTGGCGCGCACCGCCGCGGCGAGCTGCTGATCGACCGGCGAGCAGTTCTGGGAGTTGAAAGCATAGCGACGGCCGCAAACCTCGTAGCTCGGCTCCGTGCGCGCGATCTCGAAATGGTCGTAGCCTTCCTTGAGATTACGCCAGAAGGCGATGTTCTCGTCGTAGCGGACCTTCGCGAGATTCTCCGGCGTCATGCGGAAGGGATAAGCCTGCACCTGGAAGCCCCGCTGGCCGCCTGCGAAGGCCTCGCGGGCGATGGCGTAGACCTCGGCGATGGCCTCGTCGGTCATGGCGTAGCAGCCCGCCGAGGAGCAGGATCCGTGAACCATCAGATGCGATCCCGTGCGGCCGTGCTGACGGTCGAACTGATTGGGATAACCCATATTGAAAGAGAGGTAATAGGCGGAGTTCGGATTCATCAGGTCGGGCGTGACCGTGTAGAAACCCTCCGGCGCCTGACGGTCGCCCTCGCGCCGCTTGGGCCCGAGCTGGCCGGACCAGCGGCAGATCGGGTAGGTCTTGAGCATGGCGTACCGGCCGTCGCGACCCTTTTTCCAGACTTCGAGCTCGGCTTCCTTCTTGAAGATACGCACGAGAATCGGATCGGACGGCGACATGCCGTTGCGCTCCATGAGAGCAAGCGTCTGCGGCGGAATCGGCTGGAGATGGCGGTTGGACGAAGCGAGATTCTGTCCGTCGCAAGCTGCAAGCGCGAAGGCCAATCCGGCGGCCAGAAGAAAACGCTTCACCATTGGGACTCCGCTCGTCTTAAGGGCGTCGATGTTTCGGAACTGGAAACGCCGGACACGATTACGCTCACTCTACCCCATCTCGATACGATCGTTAGCCTTACCGAAGCCTTACCGCAAGGGGCGGCGACCTGTGGAGTTGGTCAACAACGCGTTAACGGCTCATAGATTCCGGCCGATTGCGAGAAACTTGTCGGCCCGTTTCGCCCTGATCTCGTCGCGGGAAAAACCGGCCAGATCGGCCAGAGCGGCGTGGAGCGCGTCGCCGGCGGCGCTGATCGCGGCCTGCGGGTCGCGATGCGCGCCTCCTACGGGCTCCGTGACGATCTGGTCGATCACGCCCATCTTGAGGAGGTCCTGCGCCGTGATTTTCATGTTGGTGGCGGCGTCCTGCGCGCGCGCAGGATCGCGCCAGAGGATGGAGGCCGCTCCCTCGGGCGAGATCACGCTGTAGATCGCGTGCTCCATCATCAGCACCTTGCTGGCGGTGGCGATGGCGATGGCGCCGCCCGAGCCGCCCTCCCCGATGACGATCGAGACGTTTGGCGACCGCAATGCGAGGCAGGCCTCGGTTGAACGGGCGATCGCTTCGGCCTGGCCGCGCTCCTCGGCTTCGATGCCGGGATAGGCGCCGGCCGTGTCGACGAAGGTAAGGACCGGAATGTCGAACCGGTCGGCGAGCTCCATGAGGCGCGCGGCCTTGCGATAGCCTTCCGGGCGGGCCATGCCGAAATTGTGCCGGATGCGCGCCTGGGTGTTCGAGCCCTTCTCCTGACCGATCACGCAGACGGGCTCACCGCGGAAGCGCCCGAAACCGCCGACGATAGCCTCGTCTTCACCGAAGGAGCGGTCGCCGGCGAGCGGCGTGAAATCGGAAATCAACTGCTCGCAGAAGGTGAGAAAATGCGGGCGCTGCGGGTGACGGGCGACCTGGGTCTTCTGCCAGGGAGTCAGCGCGGCGTAGATTTCGATCAGCGCCTGCGAGGCTTTTTCCTCGAGCCTCGCGATGTCGTCGGAGATCGCGACCGCGTCGCTCGCCTCGCCCATCCGCCGCAATTCCTCGAGCTTGGCCTCGAGCTCGGCGACGGGCTTTTCGAAATCGAGATAGGTGCGCATCATGTCCGGCGATCATGGATGAGCGACGCCGCCCTCCAACACAGAGTGCAGCGCACGCGGCGGCGGACACTGGCCCCAATCACATTCGCGAGTCAAGGCTTGGCCTTCCCGCACGACCGGCGCCGGCGCGCATCGACGGCGCGACCGACGGCGCCATCCGGGATTGCTTTTTCACGCGTCGGAGCGCTAGCGTCGCGCATGGAGGACGCCGACACCCTCTCTCTCCTGAGACGTTTCGACCTCGCCGCGCGCGCTGCGGCGACGGCTGCCTACGGGCGCTTTCTCACGTTGCTCTATCCGCCTTCCTGCATCGCCTGCGGCGCGGCGACGGATCGAGCGCACGCCCTGTGCGCCAAGTGCTGGAGCGAGATCGCCTTCATCGAGCGCCCCTTCTGCGAGCGGCTGGGGACGCCCTTCGCAATCGATATCGGCGGACCGCTTCTCTCGCCTTCCGCGATCGCGGACCCGCCCGTCTTTGCGCGAGCCCGCGCCGTCGCCGCCTATGACGGCGCGGCGCGGCTTCTGACGCACCGCCTCAAATACAATGACCGGGCCGAACTCGCCGAGGCGATGGGACGGATGATGGCCCGCGCCGGGTCGGAGCTTCTGGCCGAGGCCGATCTGGTCGTCCCGGTGCCGCTGCATCGCTGGCGACTGTGGCGCCGGCGCTTCAATCAGGCGGCGGCGCTGGCCCTCGTCGTCTCGCGCGTCTCGGGCAAACCCTGCGACATGGAGGCTCTGGCGCGCGTGAAGCGCACCCGCAGCCAGGTGGGTCTGACGCGCACGCAGCGCCGCGACAACCTGCAAGGCGCGTTCAAGGTCCCCCAGTCCGCGCGGCCGGGCCTCGAAGGACGCCGCATCGTGGTGATCGACGACGTGTTGACCACGGGCTCGACCGCCAACGCCGTGTCGCGCGCCTTGCTGCGCGGCGGTGCGAAGAGCGTCGACGTGCTTTGCTTCGCACGGGTCGTGACTGCGGCGTGAAGGCGGGCGTATAGTGGCGGCGAAGCGCAATCCGCCGAGCGAGCACCCTCAATGTCACCCTCCCGGTCTCCAGTCATCATCTATACGCGCAGCTGGTGCGGCTACTGCGCCGCGGCCAAGTCGCTCCTGTCCGGCAAGGGCGTCGCTTTCGAGGAGATCGACATCGAGGCGGTTTCCGGCGCCCGCGCGCAGATGATCAAGCGCGCAGGCGGGCGCACGAGCGTGCCGCAGATCTTCGTGGGCGACACGCATCTCGGGGGCTTCGACGACGTTTCGGCGCTCGAGCGTCGCGGCGGCCTCGATAAACTGCTCGCAGGGGAGCGCACGCCATGACGCGATTGAAGGTCGCCTGTATCCAGATGCGCTCGGGGCGCGATCCGGCTCGGAATCGCGACGATGCGGTCCGCCTCGTCGAGGAGGCGGCGGCCGTCGGCGCGCGCTATATCCAGACGCCGGAGATGACGAGCCTCGTCGAGCGCGATCGCGCCAGGATTTTCGCGCATATCGACCAGCAGGGGGAGGATGGGACGCTCTCCGCCCTGCGCGACGTCGCCCGGGCGCGCCGCGTCGTCGTGCATATCGGCTCGCTCCCGGTCCGCGACGGCGAGAAGATCGCCAACCGCGCCTTCGTCATCGACGAGGACGGCGAGATCCGCGCCATCTACGACAAGATTCATCTCTTCGACGTCGATCTGCCCAACGGCGAAACGTGGCGCGAGAGCGCGACCTACTCGGCCGGCTCGAAGGCGGTCATCGCGCATACCGCCATCGGCGCCGTCGGCCTCGCGATCTGCTACGACATCCGCTTTCCGCAGCTGTATCGCGCCTACGGGCAGGCCGGCGCGCAGATCATCGGCGCGCCCGCCTGCTTCACGAACCAGACCGGCGAGGCGCACTGGGTCGTCCTCAATCGGGCGCGCGCGATCGAGACCGGCTCCTTCATGATTTCCGCCGCGCAAGGCGGCACGCACGAGGATGGTCGCGAGACCTTCGGGCATTCGATCATCGTCAGCCCCTGGGGCCACGTGCTCGCGGAAGGCGGGACGGAGCCCGGCGTTTTCGGAGCGGAGATCGACCTCGCGGAGGTCGATGCGGCGCGCACGCGCCTCCCCACCCTGCGCCATGACCGTGAATTCGCATTGCGCGAGGCGTGAGCGGCGGTTCCGAAAAGCCTTGCCGAAAGGGCCCGACGCGGCCATCTACGTTGTGTTACGTGTGGTTAGCCGCGACAGGGCCATGATCCGTTACGCGCTCGCCTGCGATCAGGCGCACGAATTCGAAAGCTGGTTTCCCTCCGCCGACAGCTTCGACGAGCAGGCGGCGCGCGGCTTCGTCGCGTGCCCGGTCTGCGGCTCGACCACGGTGGAGAAGCGCCTCATGACGCCCTCCATCTCTCGCAAGGACCGCGCCCCGCAGCAGGCCGCCCCCGGCGCTGCGCCCGCCGCCGAGACGCCTGCCCCCGTAGCGCTCCTCTCCGAGCGCGAGCGCGCCATGCGCGCGATGCTGCGCGAAATCCGCGAGCATGTCGTGCGCAATTCCGAGGATGTCGGCGACCGCTTCGTCGAGGAAGCCCGCAAGATCCATTACGGCGAGGCCGACGAGCGCTCGATTTACGGGCAGGCGACCCTCGACGACGCCCGCGACCTGATGGAGGAAGGCGTCGCCGTCCAGCCATTGCCGAATTTCGGCGACGACCGGAATTGACGCGTTCGTAGCCGGCCGTGGCGGCGCGGGCGCGGTTGTGGTAGGTTGGGAAGCCATGAAAGAGCCGCTCAATCTCGTCTTCGACGACAACCCGCGAAAACGCGGGCGCGACGCTTCGGAAGCCGAGCCCGGCATGACGCTCGGCCGCGAGGCGATTTTCCGCATCAACGCGCTGGAAGGTCTGACGCCGAGCAAGGAAATGCTTGAGCGCTTCGCCGATTTTGACCGCCGCGGCCTTACGCCCGAACAGCAGCGGGCGGAAATCATCCGAGACTTCAAGCGCGAACGTTGACCCGGCGCGGATGTATGAAGCCCATCAAGACCCATACTGCTACCCGGGCACGCTCATACTGATCAACAAGCTCGAAACGCGCGACGAACAGACACTCGAAACATTCGAACAATTCATGACTGCGTCACGCGGCCAGCAGCCGCTTCCGGCAGGAAGCCTCGACGCCGTACACTACCGCGCGATCCACCATCATCTCTTCCAGGACGTCTACGACTGGGCGGGCGAAATCAGGACCGTTCGGATCGGGCGCGAGGGGCACTGGTTCTGCTTTCCCGAATATATCGCCGGCCAACTGGACCGGCTGTTCGAATGGCTTCGGGCGCGAGACGGGCTTGCGGGCCTCGCGCGCGCCGATTTCGTCGCCGGCGCGACGCATGTCCTGTCCGAACTGAACGCGATCCACGCTTTCCGGGACGGGAACGGGCGCGCGCAGATGGCGTTCATGGCCGAACTGGCCGGACGCGCGGACCATCCGCTGCGGATGGAGTGGCTCGAACGGGAGACGTTCATACCGGCGATGATTGCGAGCTTCCGGGGCGACGACGGGCCGCTCGCGGCGCGAATGGACGAACTCACCCGGCCCTGACGAGGGGGGCTCAATCCCCCGCCAGCATCCCCGCGCCTACGCCATACACACGCTCGCGGCCTATCACGCGGGCGACGAGCCCGTCCGGGAAGAGCGGGGCGAAGGCGGGATCGCGCACGTTGAGACCGCCGGCATAGGCGCCGAAGGCAGGCATCACGCAGCGCTCGCCGCTCGTCGCGAAACAGCGCCGGCGCACGCGCCCTCCCCGCCCCACGACCTTGGCGACCGGATGCAGGTGCCCGGCGATCTCGGGGCCGGGCGCGGTCGAGGGCTCGTGGCGCAGGCGCACACCCGCGACCTCGATTTCGGCCGCCGCGTCTCCGCCGATACCCGCAGGCGCGTCGGGATCGTGGTTGCCCGTCAGCCACAGCCATTCGCGCCCGCGCATCAGCCCCGCAAGCGCCTCGCGATCTTCAGCGCAGAGACGCTGCGCGGCGTGCGGATCGTGGAAGGAATCGCCCATGGCGATCACCCGGCGCGGATCATGGGCGGCGATGACAGCGGCGAGGCGCGACAGCGTATCGCGCGTATCGTAGGGCGGCAGGAGGAAGCCGCGCCGGGCGCGCGAGGAGCCCTTCTCGAAATGCAGGTCGGCGACGAGCAGCGCGTCCTCGTCGGGCAGACAGAGAACGCCCGAGAGGTCGCAGACGAGCGCGAGCCTTCCCAGCGAAAAGGCGTGGGGCGCGCAGGATCGGGGCATAAGCGCGGGCGCGTTCATACCAGATCCTCGCCTTGCGCCTCACGCATCAGCATCGCCTCGGCCTCCGCCAGCATGTCGTCCGCGCCTTCCCCGTAGATCCGCTCGCGGCCGATCTCCAGCATGATCGAGACGGCGAGCGGCGAGACGCGATCAAGCGCTTTATGGACGATTCGCCCCTCGACGCGCGAGAGCATCTTGGCGAGGCGCCGGATGTCCAGCAGGCCCGTCGCCGCATCGGCGCGCGCGGCGCGCAGGAGAATGTGCCCCGGATCGTGCCGGCGCAGCACGTCATAGACGAGATCCGTCGAGACCGTGACCTGGCGCTGCGTCTTCTTCTGGCCGGGAAACCGACGCTCGATCAGCCCGGCGATCACGGCGCAGTAGCGGAAGGTGCGCTTCATCAGGTTCGATTCCTCGAGCCATGCCTCAAGATCGTCGCCGAGCATGTCCTGCGCGAAAAGCGCGTCGATAAGCCCCGGATCGCCCGCCGCCGCGAGCCCGAGGTCGCGCAGGCCCCAGACCGCGAGCCCGTAATCGTTGGCGACGAAGCCGAGCGGCTTCATGCGCGCGCGCTCCAGCCGGCGCGTCAGCAGCATGCCGAGCGTCTGGTGCGCGAGGCGCCCCTCGAAGGGATAAGCGACGAGATAGGAGCGCCCGCCGCGCATGAAGGTCTCGACGAGAAGGTTTTCGCGCCCGGGCAGCAGCGAGCGGCGGCGCTGGCTTTCCAGCAGCTCGACGAGCTGGGCGGGCAGCCGCGCCCAGGATTCAGGCTCCGCGAGATAGCCGCGTACGCGCTCGGCCAGGAAGGTCGAGAGCGGAAACTTGCCGCCGGCGTAGGAGGGAATTTTCGGATCGGTCCCGGCGCTCGCCCGCGAGACGAGCGCGGCGTCCTCGGTGAGGCCGTGGAAGGTCAGCACCTCGCCGGCGAAAAGGAAGGTGTCGCCGGGCGTCAGCGTTTCGGCGAAATACTCCTCGACCTCGCCTAGCACGCGCCCGCCGCGCCCCATCGGCGAGCCCGCCCGCCCGATGCGCCCGAGCCGCACCTTGACCATCGTCGCCTCGACGATGGTGCCAACATTCATGCGGTATTGCTGGGCGACGTGCCTGTCGCGCACCCGCCAGAGCCCGTCGGCGCCCTGCACGATGCGGGCGAAGCGCTCATAGGCGGTGAGCGCGTAGCCGCCCGTCGCGACGAAGCGGATCACCTCGTCGAAGGTCTCGCGGTCGAGAGCGGCGTAGGGCGCGGCGCGAAGCGTCTCCTCGTAGAGCGCATCCGCCGCGAAGGGCTCGGCGCAGGCCATGCCGAGGACGTGCTGGGCCAGCACGTCGAGGGCGCCGGGATTGAGGTCGGGCGTGTCCTGCGCCGCCTCCTCCACCGCGTCGAGCGCGGCGCGGCATTCCAGAATCTCGAAGCGGTTGGCGGGCACGAGATAGGCTTTCGAGGGCTCGTCGAGCGTGTGGTTGGCGCGTCCGATCCGCTGCATGATCCGGCTCGCGCCCTTTGGCGCGCCGACATTGACGACGAGATCGACGTCGCCCCAGTCGACGCCGAGATCGAGGGTCGCGGTGCAGACGACCGCGCGCAGCTTCCCCGCCGTCATCGCCGCCTCGACCTTGCGGCGCTGCTCGACGTCCAGCGAGCCGTGGTGGAGCGCGATGGGCAGCGCATCGTCGTTGAGGTTCCAAAGCGCCTGAAAGACGAACTCCGCCTGCATGCGGGTGTTGACGAAGACGAGCGTCGTGCGGTGGGCACGGATCAGATCGTAGATCGCCGGCATCGAGACCGCCGCCGTATGCCCGACCTGCGGCAGGGCGCGGTCCGTCTCCAGCATGCGGATGTCCGGCCGCGCGCCGCCGGTCACGGTGACGATCTCGGGCGGTCGCGCTGGATCGGGCGTGAGGTAGCGCGCCAGCGCCTGCGGCTCGCGCACGGTGGCCGAGAGGCCGAACGCCGCGAGATCCGGGGCGAGCGAAAACAGCCTCGCGAGCCCGAGCGACAGCAGGTCGCCGCGCTTCGAGGCGACGAGGGCGTGCAATTCGTCGAGGACGACGCGCCGCAGGCCGGAGAAGAGCTCGCGGGCGTCGCGATGGGCGAGCATCAGCGCGAGCTGTTCGGGCGTCGTCAGCAGGATGTCGGGCGGGCGCTCCATCTGGCGGGCGCGCTTGTGGGACGGCGTGTCTCCGGTGCGGGTCTCGATGGCGAAGGGCAACCCCATCTCGCGCGACGGCGTTTCGAGATTGCGCGCCACGTCCACCGCGAGGGCCTTGAGGGGGGAAATGTAGAGCGTGTGCATGCGCGGCTCCCCGCGCACGCCGTCCGCAAGCTCGACCATGCTCGGCAAAAAACCCGCGAGCGTCTTGCCCGCGCCCGTCGGCGCGACGAGGAGCGCGCTGCGGCCCGCCCGCGCGAGGGCGAGCAGCGCGAGCTGATGAGCGCGCGCGCTCCAGCCGCGGCTTGCGAACCAGGCCTCGAAGCGTTCGGGAAGGAGGGCGCACGGATCAGGCTTCACGGGCGCAAGGTAGCGCGGCCGGCGCCAATGTCGATCAGCCCGTCGACCGATCCCGTCCCTCCGCGATATCGGCCCGTCGCGCTTCCAGCCTGAAGCAAGGTTGTTCGCCTATCTCCGTCCTTGAGCAACCGACGGGGCGCTATGCGAGACATGGTGAAATCGGCATTCGGGATCAGATGCGCGGCTGCTGCGGCGCTGCTCGCGCTCCTGTGCGCGGCGGCTCCGGCCGGCGCCACGGAGGCCGACGCGACGCGCTACTGCGAAGCGATCCGCGATCCCGCCCGCGAGGCGCGCGTCGCCTGGCAGGCGCAGTCGCTTCTCGAGATCGAAGCCCGCATCGACGCCCGCATCGCGGAGCTCGCGGCCTTGCGCACGGAATACGAGACCTGGCTGGCGCGGCGCGAGGAGTTCCTGCGCAAGGCCGAGGAAGGCGTCATCGCCATCTATTCGCGCATGCGCCCCGACGCCGCCGCCGCCCAGCTCGCCGCCATGGACAACGAGACGGCGGGCGCCGTGATCGCAAAGCTCAACCCGCGTCAGGCGAGCGCCATCCTCAACGAGATGGAGCCCGGCCGCGCGGCGCTCCTCACCCGCGGCATCGCCGGAACCGCCCTTTCGCAGGACCAGGCTTCGAGAGAACGCCCGAGAGAACGTCTATGACGGAGAACCGCGCCATGACCCCCCGTCCGCTGCTCGTCGCGGCAATCGCCGCCTCCGTCGCCCTCGCCGGCTGCGCCGCCGATCTCGCGGAGGTCGGGCGCGAGCCGGGCATGACGCCGGTCGGGGCCGGCCTCACCGCCTATCACGCCGCGCTGCCGGCGGGCTCCTTTCCCGACCAGTCGCGCCGCGAGTTCCACTCCGTCTGGAGCGACGGGCGCGAGAACCTGTTCAGCGATTCCCGCGCCGCCAAGGTCGGGGACGTGCTGACCGTGCGCATCCGCATGAACGATGAGGCGCGGCTCAACAACGCCACCGGCCGCTCGCGCGATTCGGAGGCCAATCTCGGCTTCGACTTCTCCGCCCAGTTCGGCGGCGTGGGTTCGAGCGGCGGCGCCGGGGGCGGGATCAATTCGGGCACGCGTTCGCGCGGACAGGGCTCGATCAACCGCTCCGAGCGCATCGACGTCAACGTCGCAGCTGTCGTGACGAACGTCCTGCCCAACGGGAACCTGCTGATCAGCGGCTCGCAGGAAGTGCGCGTGAACTACGAACTGCGCATCCTCAACGTCGCGGGCGTCGTGCGCCCGCGTGACATCTCGGCCGCGAACACGATCAGTTACGAGAAGATCGCCGAGGCCCGCATCTCCTATGGCGGGCGAGGCCGCACGAGCGAGGTCCAGCAGCCCGCCTGGGGCCAGCAGGTCTTCGATCTCGTGACGCCCTTCTGACCGGGAGGCGCACGACATGGCCGACGCCACCGCGCAACTGCCCGCGCCCGAAGGGTATCGAAACGGCCGCCCCCGCGCGGCGGAGCCGGCCAAGGCCGGAACGAGCGCGTTCCTCGCCGCCCTCGCCGTGCTCACGCCGCTCGCCGTCGGGACCGGGTTCGCGCTCGCCTGGCTCGTGCACGACCGCATCGCTCCTTCGCCGGAGGCGGTCGCCAACGAGCGCCCGGTCGAGCCCCTGCGCTACGCCGCCGGCGCGACGCTGCATCGTCTCACGCCCGTCGTGACGAACTTGCGCTCGCCCGCCGACGTCTGGATCCGCGTCGATCTCGCCCTCGTCATGGAGGCGCCCGACGAGCCCACCCGCGATCGTCTGGCCGCCGAAATCGCGGCCGACACGCTGGCCTATCTGCGCACGCTCGACCTCGCCCGGATCGAGGGCGCGAGCGGCCTCCTGTTCCTGCGCGAGGATCTGACGGACCGCGCGGCGGCGCGCTCGCAGGGCGCGGTGCGCGAAGTCGTTCTCGAATCCCTGGTCGTGCAATGAGCCGTATTCTCTGGCTGGTCCTATTCCTCGCCCTTCCCGGCGACGCCTTCGCCCAGACCATCGATCTCGGCGGGCTCATTCCCGACGGCGAAGCCTCGACGACGGGGCGGATCGTGCAGTTGCTCGTGCTGCTCACGGTGCTCTCGATCGCGCCGGGCATCATGATCATGGTGACGAGCTTCACGCGCTTCGTCGTGGCGCTCTCGTTCCTGCGCTCCGGCATGGGCCTGCAATCGACGCCGGCCAATCTCGTGCTGATCTCGCTTGCGCTGTTCATGACCTTCTACGTCATGGCGCCGACCTTCGACCGCGCCTGGCAGGAGGGCATCGATCCGCTCCTGCGCGGCGAGATCACCGAGGAGCAGGCGTATGAGCGCACAACCGGGCCGTTCCGCGAATTCATGCTGGCGCATGTGCGCGAGAAGGATCTCGCCATGTTCGCCGACCTCGCGGAGGAGAGCTTCGGGACCAGTCAGGCGGATGGCGAGATCGAGCTGCGCGTGCTGATCCCGGCCTTCATGATCTCGGAATTGCGCCGGGGCTTCGAGATCGGGTTCATCATCGCCCTGCCCTTCCTCGTCATCGACATCATCGTCGCGACCATCGTCATGTCGATGGGCATGATGATGATGCCGCCCACCGTCATCGCGCTGCCCTTCAAGATCCTGTTCTTCGTGCTGATCGACGGCTGGAATCTGCTGATCGGCGGGCTCGTCAGATCGTTCTTCTAGCAAAGCTTGCGTCCACCAGAATTCAAGCCCTGCGCATTCCGCTTCCGCGCGAAACCCTCTATCCAGCGGACATGCTGTCCCCAGCCGCCGATTCGCTCACCCGCCTCGACGCCGCCCGCGTGGTGCTGCGCGAGATTTTCGGCTATCCGGACCTGCGGCCGGGGCAGGCGGAAGTCCTCGACGCGGTGCTTGAGGGCCGCGACGTGCTCGCCGTGATGCCGACGGGCTCCGGCAAGTCGATGTGCTACCAGCTGCCCGCGCTCGTGCGCGAGGGGCTCACCGTGGTCGTCTCGCCGCTGATCGCCCTGATGCGCGATCAGGTGGCGCAGTTGCGCAACAACGGCGTGGCGGCGGGCGCGCTCAACTCCTCGAATGATCAGGCCGAGAACGACCGCGTGCGCGACTCCCTGCGCGAGGGCGCGCTGCGGCTGCTCTACGTGTCGCCCGAGCGGCTGGTGAACAACGGCACGGCCGAATGGCTCGCGCGGGCCGGCGTGCGCCTGCTCGCCATCGACGAGGCGCATTGCGTCTCGCAATGGGGGCACGATTTCCGGCCCGAATACGCCCAGCTCGGAGAGGTGCGCCGGCGCCTCGGCGACGTGCAGACCATCGCGCTGACCGCGACCGCCGATGTGGCGACGCGCGCCGACATCGCCTCGCGCCTGTTCGAGCGCGAGCCGACGGTCTTCGTCCACGGCTTCGACCGGCCCAACCTCTTCCTCGCCATGGAGCCGCGCGTGAGCCGCGCGCGCCAGATCAAGGCGTTCCTCGACAAGCACCGGGGCGAGAGCGGGATCGTCTACTGCCTCTCGCGCAAGGCGACGGAGGATATCGCGGAGACCTTGCGCGAGCAGGGTATCGACGCCATGGCGTATCACGCCGGCCTCGCCTCCGAGGAGCGCTCGCGCCGGCAGGACCGCTTCCTGCAGGAGGATGGCGTCGTCATGGTCGCGACCGTCGCCTTCGGCATGGGGATCGACAAGCCCGACGTGCGCTTCGTCGCCCACGCCTCCCTGCCGAAATCGATCGAGGCCTATTACCAGGAGATCGGCCGCGCCGGCCGCGACGGCGAGAGCGCCGACACGCTGACGCTCTACGGGCTCGACGACATCCGCATCCGGCGCCTCCAGATCGAGGAATCGGGCGTCTCGGACGACCAGAAGCGCATCGAGCGCCAGCGCCTCGACGCCCTCGTCTCGCTGTGCGAGGCGCCGCGCTGCCGCCGCCAGACGCTGCTTTCCTATTTCGGCGAGAAGTCCGAGCCCTGCGGGCGCTGCGACCTGTGCGCCGGCGGCGCGAAGACCTTCGACGGCACGATGGAGGCGCAGAAAATTCTGTCGGCCATCGCCCGCACCGGCGAGCGTTTCGGCGCCGAACATATCGTGGCGATCCTCACCGGCGAGGAGACCGAGCAGGTTCGCCGGCACGGCCATGCGGGCCTGCGCACCTTCGGCGTCGGCAAGGAGCGGCCCAAGCAGGAATGGCGCTCGCTGATGCGCCAGATCTACGCCGCCGGCCTCGTCCAGATCGCGCTGGACGACCACGGGCGCTGGCTGATCACCGAGCGCGGCGACGCGGTGCTGCGCGGGCTGGAGAGCGTGACTTTGCGCTCGGACGTGCTGCACAAGGCCTCATCGCGCAAGGAGCGCCGCGCCAGCGCCATCGAGGAGGCGGGTTTGTCGCCGGACGATCCGCTGCTCAAGCGCCTCAAGGCGCTGCGCCTCACCATCGCCAAGGACGAGGAAGTCCCGGCCTACGTCGTCTTCACCGACCGCAGCCTGGTCGACATGGCGCTCCTGCGCCCCCGCTCCCTCGAGCAGCTCGCCGCCTGCCACGGCGTCGGCCAGGCCAAGCTCGCCCGCTACGGCGAGGCGTTTCTCGAGGCGCTGCTGGAGGCCTGAGAGGTTCGCGGCGGAGCGCCGGCGGCCGTCACGCCTTGGCGTCGATCAATGTCTTCGTCATGTCGGAGGCGACGGTGAAGACTTTCACGCTCGCCTGGAACATCGCGAGCGCCATGATCTGGTCGGAGATTTCGCGGGCGAGGTCGACATTGGGCGCGGCGAGGAGGCCGTCGTCGTTGGCGTCGGGCGAAGTTGGATCGTAGACGGGCTGGTAGGCCGGCAGGCGCTCGGTGAAGCGCGCTGCGACGCCGCCTCCGGAACTCGAGACCTGCACCACGTCGATCGGCTGGTAGACCGAGCGCGCGTCGCCAGCGCGCTCCACGGGCCGGTTGGGCGGCGTCTCCGGCAGCGGACCGTTGGTGCGGGCGTTCGCCACGTTCGACGCGCTCGCTTCGAGGCGCTTGGCGGCGGCGTGCATTCCCGTCGTTGCGATGGCGAGGCTTGCGAACATGACGCAAGCCTGACCGCGCCCGATTGCCGCTCCGTTTTACGAAATACTCGGATTTTAGCGATCCGCCCGATTTCAGGCCACCGATGCGCCGTGTCAGGTCGCTGCGATGGGCCTATTCGGGCGTGGCGAGCAACCCGCCGGTCAAGGGCGCCGGCGCGCCCGTCGTGCCCGGGAAAGTCAGAGGCAGGCCGCGCAGCGAGCGCACGGCGAGGAAGGCGAAGGCCTGCGCTTCGAGATAGCCGCTCGACCAGCCGACCGCCTCGGCGTCGGTGAGATGCGTCTGGAGGTGCCGTCTTAGGGTTTCGAGCAGCGCGCCGTTGCGCGCCCCCCCGCCCGCGACGATCCAGCGCGCGGGCTTCTCGCTTGCGTGATCGAGGGATGCCGCGATCGCGCGCGCGGAGAAGGCCATCAGCGTCGCCGCCGCGTCGGGCGTGGCCAGATGGCCGGCGATGCGGTGCGAGAACCAGTTCCGGTCGAGGGATTTCGGGGGCTTGCTGGCGAAATAGGGATGCGCCATGAGCCAGTCGAGCAAGGGTTCTTCCGGCGCGCCGGACGCGGCGACCCGCCCGTCATCGTCGAATTCGGCGCCGAGACGCTCGCGCATCAGATCGTCGATCAGCGCGTTGCCGGGACCGGTGTCGAAGGCGAGCATCTCACCGTTCGAGAAGATGAAGGTGACGTTCGCGACGCCGCCGATATTGAGGATCGCGAGCGGCAGCGCCATCCCGGAAGAGCGGGCGAGCGCCCGGTGGAAAACGGGCACGAGCGGCGCGCCCTGCCCGCCCGCCGCGACGTCGGCGGCGCGGAAATCGTAGACGACGGGCAGTCCGAGCCGGCGCGCGAGCCCCGGCCCGTCGCCGATCTGAACGGTGAGCCCGTGAGCCGGGCGATGCAGCACCGTCTGCCCGTGGAAGCCGACGACATCGAGGCCCGCCCGGTCGAGGCCGTTCTCGGCGATGAGCGCCTCGACCGCCTCCGCATGGGCGCGGGCGACGACTTCTTCCGCTTCCGCCAGAACGCCGGGACGGTCCTCGCGGCGCGACAGGCCGGCGCCGTCGACGAGCGCCTGCGTGAGAAGCGCCCGTTCGGCGTCCGTGTAGGGGCGATAAGCCGTTGGCCCGAATACGGAAATCGTCTCGCCATCCGTCTCGATCAGCGCCGCGTCGACGCCGTCGAGCGAGGTCCCGCTCATCAATCCTACGGCGCGCATGGCGGCCATGTCGCGAATCCCCGTGAAATTCCCTGTCCAAGCTGATACATCGCCCCGTCCCCGGCTGGAAAGCCGGCCGCCGTGAAGAAACGAAAAGAGAAACGCGATGACCGCGCTGCGATCGGATTTCCTGCGGATCCTCACCGAACGGGGCTTCATCCACCAATGCTCCGATCTCGAAGGGCTCGACGCGAAAGCGGCGGCCGGGGAGCACGTGGCTTACGTGGGCTATGACTGCACCGCGCCCTCGCTGCATGTCGGGCACCTGCTCTCGATCATGATGCTGCACTGGCTCCAGCAGACCGGCGGCAAGCCGATCGCGCTGATGGGGGGCGGCACGACGCGCGTCGGCGACCCGTCGGGCAAGGACGAGGCGCGCAAGCTCCTCACGGTCGAGCAGATCGACGCCAACAAGGAGAGCATCAAGGGCACGTTCTCGCGCTTCATCGCCTTCGGCGAGGGCGCGACGGACGCCATGATGGTCGACAACGCGGAATGGCTGACCAAGCTCAACTACATCGATTTCCTGCGCGACGTCGGCCGGCACTTCTCGGTCAACCGCATGCTCAGCTTCGATTCGGTGAAGCTGCGGCTCGATCGCGAGCATGAGCTGTCCTTCCTCGAATTCAACTACATGATCCTCCAGGCCTACGATTTCGCCGAGCTCGCCAAGCGCCACGGCTGCATCCTGCAGATGGGCGGCTCCGACCAGTGGGGGAACATCGTCAACGGCATCGATCTCGGCCGTCGGTTGGGCACGCAGCAGCTCTACGCGCTCACTTGTCCGCTGCTGACGACCTCCTCGGGCGCGAAGATGGGCAAGACAGCCGCCGGCGCGGTGTGGCTCAACGCCGACATGCTGAGCCCGTGGGATTACTGGCAGTTCTGGCGCAACACCGAGGATGGCGACGTCGGCCGCTTCCTCAGGCTCTTCACGCTGCTGCCGATGGACGAGATCGCGCGGCTCGAAGCGCTGCAAGGCGCCGAGATCAACGAGGCGAAGAAGGTCCTCGCCAACGAGGCGACGGCGCTGATGCATGGCCGCGAGGCGGCGGACGAGGCGGCGGAGACGGCGCGCAAGACCTTCGAGCAGGGCGCGCTCGCCGAAACGCTGCCGACCGTCGAGGTGCCGCCCTCCGTGCTTGACGCCGGGATCGGCGTGCTGACCGCCTTCGGGCCTGAATACGCCAAGCTCCTGCCGTCGATGAGCGAGGCGCGGCGTCAGGTGAAGGCGGGTGGATTGCGCGTCAACGACGTGGTGGTCAAGGACGAGCGCGCCGTCCTGCGCGAGGGCGACATGCGCGAAGGCGTGATCAAACTGTCCTTCGGCAAGAAGCGCCACGTGCTCCTGCGCCCGGCGCGATAAGCGAAAACCGGCGCGGCTTCAGGCGGGAACGCCGACCCGCCTGATCTCCCATTCGAGCTCGACGCCGCTCGTCTCGCGCACGCGCCGACGCACTTCCTCGCCGAGCGTCTCGATATCGGTCGAGGTCGCGCCGCCGTGGTTGATCAGGAAATTGCAGTGCATTTCCGAGACCTGCGCGTCGCCGATGCGCAGGCCCCGGCAGCCGGCGGCGTCGATCAGCTCCCAGGCGCGCGCGTCCGGCGGGTTCTTGAAGGTCGAGCCGCCGGTGCGGGTGTTGACGGGTTGCGTCGCCGAGCGCTGCTCGGTGATGGCGTTCATGCGCGAAAGGATTTCTTCGGGCTCGCCGGGAAAGCCCTCGAACAGGGCCTGCGTGAAGATCAGGTCGGCCGGCGCGCCGCAGCGGCGGTATGAGAAATCCATCGCCGCCTTGTCGAGGATGTGGAGCGCGCCCTTCGCGCCGAGCGCCCGCGCCTCGACGAAGACGTCCTTGACCTCGCCGCCATAGGCGCCGCCGTTCATGCGAAGCGCGCCGCCGATCGCGCCGGGAATGCCGCGCAGGAAGGCCAGCCCGTCGATCCCGGCCTCGGCGGCGACGCGCGCCACCTTGACGTCGGGAGCGCCGGCGCCGGCGCGCACGCGCGATCCCGGCTCGATCGCGATGCCCGTGAAGCCCTTGGCGGACAGGCGGATGAGGGCGCCGGGAAGCCCGCCGTCGCGTATCAGGAGGTTCGAGCCGAGCCCCACGACCAGCCGGGGCGTATCGGGCGCGAGCGCCGAGAGGAACAGCGCCAGATCCTCCTCGTCCACCGGCGTGAAGAGGAGTTGCGCCGGGCCGCCCGTTCGAAACCACGAAAGCGGCGCGGCCGGCGCGTTGGCGCGCATCTCGCCGCGCAAGCCGGGCGCGCGGGCGCGGATATCGGGCGCGATGTCGGGAAAGCCCGTCACGCGCTCGCCCCGGCGCGCTCCGCCAGCTGTGCGGGCAGCGCATAGGCCCATTGGGTGATGCTGCCGGCGCCGAGGAAGATCACGTAATCGCCGGGCTTGGCGACGTCGCCGACCAGTCCGGGGATGTCGTCGGGCGTATCGAGCGCGATCGCGTTGCGGTGGCCGCGCGCCTTGAGGCCGGCGACGAGGCTGTCGCGGTCGGCGCCGGGGATCGGCTCCTCGCCGGCGGCGTAGACGGGCGCCACGATCACAGTGTCGGCGTCGTTGAAGCAGGTGCAGAAATCCTCGAACAGCGCGCTCAGCCGCGTGTAGCGATGCGGCTGGACGACCGCGATCACCCTGCCGTCCGTGGAGGCGCGCGCGGCCTTGAGCACGGCGGCGATCTCGACGGGGTGATGGCCGTAATCATCGAAGATCGCCGCGCCGTTCCATTCGCCGGTGCGGGTGAAGCGCCGCTTGACGCCGCCGAAACCGCCCAGCGCCTTGCGGATGGCGTCGGGCGTCATGCCGAGTTCGTAGACGAGCGCGATGGCCGCGACCGCGTTTAGCGCGTTGTGGTGGCCGGGCATCGGCATGACGAGATCGTCGATATCGACGCTGACGCCCTTCTTGCGGTCGTGGATGACGACCGAGAAACGGCTCACCCCGCCCGTCAGGTCGATGTCGCGGATGCGCACGTCAGCCTGCGGGTTGACCCCGTAGGTGACGACGCGCCGGTCCTCTATGCGCCCGACGAGATCCTGCACCACGGGATGGTCGATGCACATCACCGCGAAGCCGTAGAAGGGGAGGTTCTCGATGAAGGTCCGGAAAGCCGCCTTGATCGCGTCGAAGGTCTTGAAGTGGTCGAGATGTTCGGGATCGATATTGGTGACGATGGCGTAGTCGCAGGGCAGCTTCAGGAAGGTGCCATCCGATTCGTCCGCCTCGACGACCATGAGGTCGCCGTTACCCATGCGCGCATTGGTGCCGTAGGCGTTGATGATGCCGCCGTTGATCACCGTCGGGTCGAAGCCGCCGCCTTCGAGCAGCGTCGCCACGATCGAGGTCGTCGTCGTCTTGCCGTGGGTGCCGGCGATGGCGACGGAGGTCTTCAGGCGCATCAGTTCGGCGAGCATCTCGGCGCGGCGCACCACGGGCAGGCGCAGCTCGCGGGCTGCGACGAGTTCGGGATTGTCGCGGCGGATCGCGGTCGAGACGACCACCACCTCCGCGTCGCGCACGTTCTCCGCCGCGTGCCCGACGAAGGTGCGCACGCCCTTCTCGCGCAGGCGCTTGACGTTGTAGTTGTCCACCGCCGCGTCCGAGCCCTGCACGGTGTAACCGAGATTGTGCATCACCTCGGCGATGCCCGACATGCCGATGCCGCCGATGCCGATGAAGTGGATGGGGCCGATGTCGCGCGGCATCTTCGTGGCAGGGCTCATGGGCGGGCCTCCGGGGCTGGGGTGAGGCGGTCGATCAGGGCGATCAAACGGTCGGTGGCATCGGGCCGGCCCGCCGCCAGGGCTGCGGCGGCCATGACTTGTGCGGGATCGGGGGCGGTTAACAGATTTTCAACGGAGCGCGCCAGCGATTCGGGGGTGAGCGCGGCCTCGGGCAGGATCTCGGCCGCGCCGGTGGCGGCGAGGGCCCGGGCATTGGCGGTCTGGTGGTCGGCGGCGGCGGCGGCGTAGGGGATCAGGATCGCGGGGCGGCCGATCACGGTGATGTCGGCGATGGAGGAGGCGCCGGCACGGCTGATCACAAGCTGCGCCTCGGCCAGTCGGGCGGGGATGTCGTCGAAGAACGGGGCGACCTCGGCGTCGATGCCGGCTGCGGCATGGGCAGCGCGCACACGGTCCAGGTCTTCGGGCCGGGCCTGCTGGATGACCCGGAGGCGGGCACGCAGGGGCTCGGGCAGGCGCGCCAGAGCGGCGGGCACCATGTCCGAGAGGATGCGCGCCCCCTGGCTGCCGCCGATCACCAGAAGGCTCAGCGGATGCTCGCCCGGCGCGATGTAGGGGGCCGCGGCCCGGGCCAGGACCGCGGCACGGACGGGGTTGCCGGTGTGGTCGGCCGCCACGCCCGCGGGCAAGGCGGTGGGCCAGGTGCCGCAGGCCACCGCCTGCACCCGGCGCGCGAGCAGCCGGTTCACGGTCCCGGGCACGCCGTTCTGTTCATGGATGATCCGCGGCACCCCCAGCAGCCACGCCGCCAGCAGGGCCGGAATGGAGGGGTAACCGCCGAAGCCCACCACCACGTCAGGCCTGGCGCGCAGCATTCCCGCCGCCGCCGCCGCCACCCCGGCCGTCAGCCGCAGCGGCACCAGCGCCCGCGCCGCCAGCCCGCCGCGAGCGAAGGTCGCGGCACTCACCTGATCGACCTGGACCTGCGGTGGAAACCCACCGGCGTAGCGCGCGCCGCGCGCATCGGTGGACAGCCGGACCTCCCAGCCGCGGGCCAGCAACGCCTCGGCCAGCGCCTGGGCGGGAAACATGTGCCCACCGGTGCCGCCGGCGGCGAGGGTCGCACGTCGCACGCCCATGGCTCAGCCCCGCCGCAGCAGGATGTCGCCGATCCCGCCCTGCGGCCGCGTGCGGGTGAAGGCAAGCAGCATCCCCATCGCCACCCCGGTCGCCAGCAGCGACGAGCCGCCGTAGGAGACGAAGGGGAGCGTCATGCCCTTGGCCGGCAGGAGCCGCACCGACACACCGATGTTGATCAACGCCTGCACCGCGAACATGCAGGCAAGCCCCGTGCCCGCCAGCCGGATGAAGGTATCGCGTTCCCGCATCAGCCGGCCCAGCGCCCGGACGGCCACGGTGGCGAACAGCACGAGGATGAACAGCACCAGGACCAGCCCGTATTCCTCGGCCGCGACCGCAATGATGAAGTCGGTGTGGGCATCGGGCAAGGACCGCTTCACCTGCCCCTCGCCCACGCCGACGCCCCAGAAGCCGCCTTCCTTGATGGCGTTGGCGGCGAAATAGAGCTGCGTGCGGGGGTCGAGCTCCGGCGCGAGGAAGCCGTCGATCCGCCGCGCGAAATGCGCCGAGGAGTTGTAGGCCACCGCCCCGGCCGCCAGCGCCGCGCCCCCGAGCCCCAGCATCAGCAGCACCGGCGCGCCGGCCACGAAATACATCACCATCCAGGTGAACAGCACCAGCGCCGCCTGACCGAAATCGGGCTGAATCGCCAGCAGACCCACCACCGCCAGCGTGAACACCAGCGAGATCAGCGTCCCCGGAGGCCCCCCCGGCGTGCGCGCGGCCGCCATCAGCCAGGCCACGAAGATCACGAACACCGGCTTCACGAACTCGGACGGCTGCACGCTGGCGAAGCCGAGCGAGACCCAGCGCACCGCGCCCTTGCCGAAATCGGTCCCGATGATGGGCAGCACCGCAAGGCTGAGCAGCCCGGCCAGGAAGCCCAGAACCCCCAGCCGCCGGATCGTCGCCGGCGCCATCATCGAGGTGATCAGCATCGCCACGAGGCCCATCGCCCCGAAGACCGCCTGACGCTCGACATAGAAGAACGGCGGCAGCCCGTTGCGCGCCGCCAGCGGCGGCGAGGCAGCAAAGCACAGCAGCAGCCCCACCGCGAACAGCATCAGGACGCAGGACAGGGTCCAGTGATCCACCGTCCGCCACCAACGCGGCAGAATCGGCTCGCCCGCCCGGATGGGCGCCGCGCCATGGGCCATTTCCGTCATGGATCGTCCTGCCTCAAGAACTGCTCGACTTGCGCCCGTTTGCCGGGTCTGTTGGCCAGCTTAGCCGAAGAAAGGCCGCCACGCCAGCGCGCCGTGAGCGTGTCGAGGCCGCAGACCCGGCCTTGGGCTATGGGTCACGCGCGCCTGTTTCACCGGCAAGGGTCCGCAGGATGGCGGCCTTCAGGGTCTCGACCCCGAAGGGCTTGCCCACGCAATCGTCAAACCCCGCGGCAAGATAGGCCGCCACCTGATCGGGGTGGGCGTTGGCGGTCACCGCAATTGCCGGCAGGCGGGGGGCGCCGGTCGCAGCCTCGTGCGCGCGGATGGCGCGGATCAGGGCCACCCCGTCCAACCCCGGCATGTTGATGTCCAGCAAGGCAACCCCGAACGCCTCGCGGGACGCAGCCGCGAGGGCCTCGCAGCCGTCCGAACACAGGCAGACCGTGGCGCCCAGGCGGCGGAGCATCGCCGACAGGATCTTGCGGTTGGCGGCGGTGTCGTCGGCCACCAGCACCGACAGGGCCGCCAGCGGCCGGGCCAGGTCCGTCCGGGACGGCGCTTTTGCGATCCGCTCCAGCGGCATGGGCAGGGTCAGGCGGACTTGTGTGCCCTGCCCCAACGCGCCCTCAAGCCGGATCTCGCCCCCCATCAGCGCGACGAGTTGCCCGACAATGGCAAGCCCGATGCCCGAGCCCCCGAAGGCCCGGCCCGTGCCGCCGTCGAGTTGCCGGAAACTGTCGAAGACGCGGGCGCGGTCGGACGGCTCGATGCCGATGCCGGTGTCGGCCACCTCGATCTCCAGCCGGTCGGGGGCCACGGCATCGAGCCGCAGGCGCACCCCGCCCGACGCTGTGAATTTCACCGCATTGGACAGAAGATGGTGCAGCACTTGCACAAGGCGCCGGGCATCGCCCCGGCGGGGCAGATCGGTCGGTCCCGACAGCAGGGTTTCGAATTGCAGCCCCTTGTCGGCTGCTGCCTGCCGGTGGGCGCTGGCCGCGCGGGCCACGACATCGGCCGGCACCAGCGGCCCGGGCTCCAGCTCCAGCCGCCCCGTTTCCAACCGCGCAAGGTCCAGCACATCCCCCAGCAACACGTCGAGCTTCGCCCCGGCCTGGCCGATTTCGGCCGCGATGGCGCGCTTTTCGTCGGTCGTCAGCTTGTCGATCAGCAGCTCCAGATTGCCCAGGATGCCGGTCAGGGGTGTGCGCAGCTCATGGCTCATGGCCGCGAGGAACTCGCTCTTGGCGCGGCCGGCCTGTTCGGCGGCATCCCTCGCCGCGATGATCTCCGTCACGTCGGACGCAACACCGCGGTAGCCCATGAGCCGCCCGTCGGGTCCGTGGAAGGGGCGCCCGTTGATCTGGAGGACCACATCCCGGCGCGCCACGCCGTGGGGCCGGAAGGTAAAGCCCCGGATCGGCGCACCGGCACGGACGGTCCGCAGCACCCCGTCCCAGTCCCCACCCGCGCGCAAGGCGGGTACTGCGTGCAGCATTTCCTCCAGTGACACCCCGATCAGGTCCTGGCTGTTGACCCCCAGGATCCGGTCGGCGGCCTGGGAGATGAAGGTCCAGCGCAGATCGCCGTCCGACTCCCAGAAATAGGTGTCGCTGAGCGCCGCGATATCGGCGAGGCGCGCGTTGAGCGTGTTCAGCCTGCCCTGGTTTTCCACGGCCTCGGTCACGTCCTTCTGGGTCGCCACCAGATAGCGCGCGCCGGAGCCCTCCTCGGGCACCGGGTCGAGGTCGAGCTCGTTCCAGAACAGGGTGCCGTCCTTGCGCCGGTTGCGCAGCAGGAACCGGCCGCGGCGGCGACCGGCGACGGCGGCGCGCAGCCGCACGCGCTCGGGCGCGTCGGGATCATCGGCGGCCAGCAACCGGCAGTTGCGCGCCAGCACATCTTCGGGGGCGTGGCCGCTGAGCCGGGCAAAGGCGGGATTGACGTAGATCAGCGGGGCGTCCTTGCCGCGCGCATCGGCGATGGAGATGCTGGCGGTGGAGCCCTCGATCACCGCCGCCAGCAGCGCCTTGCGCTCGGCCAGGGCGACGGTGGTCAGGGCCGCGCCGGCAAGCTCGGCCATCCGCGCCAGCAGCCGCAGGCAGTCCGGCCCGAAGGCGGCGGGGCGTTCGGACAGACACAGAAGCGACACGCTGCGCCCGTCGGGTTGCGGAATGGGCACCGCTGCGAGGGCCGCGAAAGGGGCGAAGCGCTCCTCGCCTTCGAACCAGCCGGTCGCAGAGACGTCCGGCACCCGCCGCGGCTTGCCCAGCAGTCCCGCCAGCCGGGCCGGCAACAGGCCGCGCAACTCGCCTTCGGTGGCGTGTTCGACGATGCACAGCCCGTCACGGCGGCGCCGGCGCAGCATGCAGGCGGCGGCCGCCCCGACCGCCTCGGAGGCCACCCGCAACAGGGCCGACACCGCAGCGTCGGGGCGGTTGCTGCGCGTCATCGCCGTCAGCGCACCCAGAAGCACCGCCGCCTCATGCGCCGCGCGCGCCTCGCGCTGGCGCAGCCGCTCGACCTCCTGCAGGGCTTCGCGCAGGGCCTCGTCGGCCGGCAGACGCTGGATGGTCGCGTGCAGCATCGGCTCAGGACCGGCCAAACACGATCGCCGAGATCATCAGGTTGCCATGGCCGTTGCCGTCATGCAGGCGCGGGCCCTGTTCGCCAAAGGTGAAGCCGCCCAGGAACGGTGCGCCGCCGAGGCTGCGGTCCACCTGCGCGGCGACCTCGGACATGGTGGCCTGCATCGCCAGCATCGATCCGCCGCAGAAGATCACCAGGGCCCCCGCGATGTCGGCGGGGCACAGACCGGCGGTCTCGGCCGCGAGCGCCACGGTGCGGGCGGCACGTGCCGTCAGGCTCTCGGGCGTGCCGCCCATGAGTTGCACGCACTCCCCCTCCGCGACATCGGCGAACAGGACCAGCGCGCCGTCGGCTGTGGCCTCGGCCGGGTGCAGCAGAAGATGGAAGGGGACGCCGCCCAGCGCGCCGTCGGGCCGGCCCAGCGGTCGCCACGTGCTGGGGGCGAGGATGGACACCGCGGCGTCGCCATCGCCGTCGATGACCGCGCCGCCAGTCCAGTCGTTGTACACCGCCCGGGCCGGTCGGCCATCGATTTCCACAAGCCGTCGGCCATTGGCGGCGGTCACCGTGCCCTCAGGGCCCATCGGCGCATAGCCCGACTGGAAGGCGTGGCCGAAGGCTGCGCCGGGAAACAGCACGCTGATGACGAGCCCCGCGCCGTGGCACCGGTCCCCGTCGCCCACGGCCCACCTGCCGCTCACATCGTCGTCGGCAGCGCTGCCGCCATAGACGGGGGTGTCAGCGCCGACACGACGTTTCAGTTCGTCGAGAATGACCTCCTCGGCACCGGGGCTGGCGGACAGCCAGATGAGTTCGGGTGCCTCCCCCGGTCGGCCCGCACGCGCCAGCGCCGTGTCCAGCGCGGCGCGGGCAGCGCTGCGCATGTCGCCGTCGCAGGCCATGGCGGCGGCGCCAAAGTCGCCGGCCGGATCCCACAGCGCCAGGGCACCGATGGCCCCGCCGGGCCCGATGGCAGCCCCGCCATTGTCCATGGCGCCCAGGCAGGACGTCGCAATATGCAGCGCCGTGCCGGGAAAGGCCGCGGCAAAGGCCCTGCCCACCTCGGCCGCCGGCTGGACCACCGAATGCTGTACCCACAGCCAGTCGGGCACATCCCCCCACGCATCCCGCATCCGCGCCGCGGCCACGGGAGCCTCCGTGGCGGGACACACCATCACCTCGATCCGCACGCGCAAACCTCCGCGTTGCCGCTCAATTCGGGGCATGGTACCGCGCGGACCTTAAGGGGAGATGTGCAGCACCGCCGCCAGACCTCCGATACGCCCCAACCCGGGAGGAACACCGTACCCATGACCGACCACGCGCTGGGCGGCGTCATCGCCGCCATCACCACCCCCTTCGACGGCGCAGGCCCCGACCACGCGCGCTTTGTCGCCCATGCGCGCTGGCTGATGACGCATGGCTGCGACGGGCTGAACGTGCTGGGCACCACCGGCGAGGCGACCTCGATCCC